>JAFWZN010000081.1 GCA_017522345.1 Clostridia bacterium
CGGAAAGGGGAAGCGTTTTCAGTCGCTGCGCTTTGTGAAAACGCGCGATTTTGCCGTACATGCCGCCAAAATCGATTGAAAATGGAGAGGGAGTGCGCTCCCTCTCCATGCCTCACCCAGAGGTTTGTTGATGGTCTGAGCGTTTCCGTTTTGCGCGGAAACGCTTTTTTTATCTTCTGAGAATAAACGCGCTTTCGCCGTCTCTTGCTTTGCCGCCGAAGGCGTCGAGGCCGTTTTTGATGGAACGTTCGACTTTTACGGCGTCGGAGTTTATGGCGGTTATTCTGGTTTCGCCGCGCTTTAATACGTCGCTTGAGAGGCGCGTCATATTGATGGACTTAATTTGCTCGCGCAAATCAAGGTCTTCGTTGTCCCACGGATAGGGCATACGGCAAATGGGGTCGGCGATGCCGGTCAGGCCGACTTCGTCGCCGTAATAGACGGTGGGCATGCCGGGGAGATGGGAGATGAATTCCCATGCCTTGACATAACGCTCTTTTCCGAGGGCGTACTGCTCTTTTGTGAGGGGGATGAATTTGCGCTTTTCGTAGGGGAGGTCGTTGTTTTTGTCCTCACAAAGCATATTGATGATGCGCGGGCGGTCGTGGCTGCCCAGAAGGTTCATCATCGAATAGAGCATGGGCTTGGGGAGGGTGGAAAGCTGATGATTAATGCTCTCGGCAAAAACATACGCGTCGATTTTTCCGGTTAAAAAGTCGATCACGTTTTCGCGCAGGGGGTAGTTCATCGTGCTGTCCAGCGTGTCGCCGACGGCGTAGTTTCTGTGCTTTCCGTAGGCAACCTTATTGGTCGGGTCTTCCCATACCTCGCCGATTACGCAGTTGTCCATACCCTCCGCCTTGGCGCGGCGGCGAAGCTCGCGGATGAAGTCCATGGGCAGTTCGTCCGCGACGTCGAGTCGCCAGCCGGACGCGCCCTTTTTGAGGTATGAGCCGATGACGGAAGATTTGCTTCTCACGATAAAATCGAGATAGCTTACTTCCATTTCGTTGACATTGGGCAGCGTGTCAAAATCCCACCAGCAATCGTATTCGCTTCGGGTTTTTCCAAAGCGGTACCAGCTTGCGTAGGGCGATTTTCCGCTCTGGAACGCGCCTACGGAGTCGTAGGTGGAAAATTTATTGAAATAGCGGCTGTCTGCGCCGGTGTGCGAGAACACGCCGTCTAAAATGACGTGCATGCCTGCGTCCGAGCATGCGCGCATGAGATTTTCAAAATCCTCCATCGTACCGAAGGAGGGGTCGATCTCATGATAATCGCCGGTGTCGTATTTGTGGTTGGAGCGCGCACGGAAAATGGGGTTAAAGTAAAGCGCGTTCACGCCGAGCGAACGAATATACTGAAGCTTTTCTAAAACGCCCTTCAGGTTTCCGCCGAAAAAGTCGATGCCTTCGCCGTCTTCGCCTTTTTTGACCACGCGAATTTGCGGGTACTCGTTCCATGAGGAATGAAGATACGCGCCTCGACCGTGGGGCGGATTGGCTTTCCCGCCGCCGATATAATAGCGGTCTACCATGATCTGCATGCAGACGGAAGAACGCATCCATTCGGGGGTCATGAAGGAAGGATCATACACCGTGATCTGAAAGGACGGCGGCTCGCCCACGTAATCCGCGCACACCTCGCCCACGGGTTTTCCGCAGTATACGCGGCCTTCGGAGGTATCTGCGACAAAGTAATACCACAATAGCCCCTTTGTGCCTGCGTTTACATTGGCCTCGTACGTCGCGCCCGAAACTCGGCGCATGGGAATGAGATGCTCGCCTTCATTGCCCCAGATGCGGACATAGACCTTTTCGCAGTCGCCTTTGACCTTTAATCGAAGGCGAACAACGCTTCCCGCAGGCATTGCGCCCTGCGGGAAGCGGTCGATTTCATTGTAGGGATCGTGCCAGAGGTGTGTCATAATTCCACCTTATCCAGATTCCATACTTTTTCGTTGTATTCCTTGATGGTGCGGTCGCTGGTGAAAATCCAGCTGCGGGCGGTATTGACAACCGCCTTCTGCATCCACTTTGCGCGGTCTTTGTAGTCTACGCCGAGCATAGTCTGCGCACGGACGTAGCTGGGAAGGTCGGAAAGAACGAAATATTCATCCGCCATGTGGCCGTTTCCGCCGAAGAGGAGGGAGTGATACAGATCTCTGAAAAGACCGGGCTCCGAGGGGCAGAGAGTGCCGTCGATGAGCTGCGTAAGCGCGCGTCTGATTTCGGCGTTGGTTTCAAAGATGAAGCTTGCGCGGCTGGGCGCGGAGTAGGCGGCCTCAACCTCCTCGGCGCTCATGCCGAAGATGTAGATGTTTTCGGGGCCTACGGCGTTGAAAATTTCAACGTTTGCGCCGTCCATCGTGCCGATGGTGACTGCGCCGTTCATCATGAACTTCATGTTGCCGGTGCCGCTGGCTTCCTTGCCGGCGGTGGACAGCTGCTCGGAAACGTCGGCTGCGGGCATCATGACCTCGGCCATGGATACGCAGTAGTTTTCAACGAACACGATGTTCATAAGCTCGCGGGCGCGCGGATGCGCGTTTACGAGGCGGGAAATTTCATTGATTAAGCGGATGATGAGCTTGGCTCTGTAATAGCCCGGGGCAGCCTTCGCGCCGAAAATATAGGTGCGGGGCGTGCAGGTGTAGTTCGCATCTTCCACGATTCTGTTGTAGCGGATGAGGATCGCGATGGCGTTCATCAGCTGGCGCTTATACTCGTGAAGGCGCTTGGCCTGAATGTCGAACATGTCGTCCGGACGGAGGATGACGCCCTGCTTGCGGTAGAGGGTTTCCGCGAGGCGCTCCTTGTTGGCGCGCTTGACATTATAGAATTTCTCCAGGAACGCGGGATCGTCCTTGAACTTCTCGATGTCCTGCATGCGCTCGTAGTCCTTGCGCCATGCGGTTCCGATGGTCTCGTCGATCAGGGAGGAAAGGCCCTTATTCGACTGCATGAGCCAGCGGCGATGGGTGATGCCGTTGGTGATGCCGATGAATTTGGAAGGCTCGGTCAGGTAGAAGTCGTGGAAGGTGTTCTTTTTTAAGATGTCCGCGTGGATCTGGCTTACGCCGTTGACCATGTGGGACATGGCGACGCACAGGTTCGCCATATGAACCTGCCCGTAACCGATGACGGCCAAGCGGCCGATGCGCTCCCACTGGCCGGGATAGAAATCCCAAAGGCGGGCGCAGACGCGGCGGTTGATCTCTTCCAGAATCATGTAGATGCGCGGCAGCTGCTGGCGAACCATGTCCTCCGGCCATTTTTCAAGCGCTTCCGCCATGACGGTGTGGTTGGTGTAGGCGAAGGTTCTGCGGGTGATATCCTCGGCCTCGTCCCACGTAAGACCCATTTCGTCGATCAGGATTCGCATAAGCTCCGGAATCGCCATGCCGGGGTGCGTATCGTTGACGTGCAGGGCAACCTTGTCGGGGAAGATTTTGAAGTTCTTTCCGTAGACCTTGATAAAGTCGTTGACTGCATACTGAACGGAGGCGGAGGAGAGGAAATACTGCTGCTTTAAGCGCAGCTCCTTGCCCTCGTAGTGATTGTCTTCGGGATAGAGCACCTTGCTGATGACTTCGGCAATTTCCTTTTCCTCCACGGCCTGCGCATAGTCGCCGCGGTTGAAGGACTGCATGTCTAAAGACTTGGTGGCTCTTGCCGACCAGCATCTTAACATATTGACCATGTGGCTGTCGTAGCCGATGACGGGCATATCGTAGGGAACGGCCTGCACGGTCTTGTAATTTTTATGGATATAGTGGATGCGTCCGTTGTCCTCGACGGAATCGACATAGCCGCCGAAGTGAACCTCAACCGCCTGATCGGGACGGCAGACTTCCCACATGTTGCCGTTTTCCAGCCAGTTGTCGGGCATTTCCACCTGAAAGCCGTTGACGATCTTCTGGCGGAAAAGGCCGTACTCGTAGCGGATGGTCATGCCCATGGCGGGCAGCTCGAGCGTGGTTAAGGAGTCGAGGAAGCAGCTGGCCAGTCTTCCGAGGCCGCCGTTGCCCAGACCCGGTTCGGGCTCCTGCTCGAAAATGACGCTGGAATCAAAGCCCAACTCCTTGAGCGCCTGAACATAATTGTCCTCGTTTACGAGGGAAACCATATTGTTGTGAAGCGCACGGCCTACGAGGAACTCCGCAGAGAGATAGTACAGCTTCTTGCAGCCCTGCTTTTTGCGAAGGCCGTGGGAAGCGGTGCGGCTTCTCATAACCTCGTCGCGCACGGTCTGAGCGAGCGCGTCGTACAGCTGGACGCGCGTGGCTTCCGAGATTTCGCAGCCATAGTTTCTTTCAAGCTTTCCGATGATGGAAGCTTTGATTTCATTTACGGATAAACGCTGAACAGGCATTGATTCAATCCCCCAATTGATTCGCGTGATTTCGCTATTATATCATTATCTTGCTCATCGTTCAAGCATACCTTTGTTTACAAATAGATTTTCTCATTAAGCTTCCACAAAATCGATGGATTTTTTTGAGGATATTGCGATTTTGTGTTGTTTGTTGTATACTATAAAGGGCGCGTGTGCGCCAAAATGTATGCGCGCAATGGACAAAAACCTTTTTTTACGGAATTCACCAAGGAGGGACGGGGCATGCTTTCAAGCCGGAAACAATGGAATGACCTGTCTCATAATTCCGAAAAGCTGTATGAGATTACGCAAAATGAGCTTAGGCGCATGCAGGAAATTCTTTTGATGATCTATAGGGACGTAAGCAGGGTGTGCCGGGAAAACGGCCTTACGCTGTTTCTTGGCGGGGGAAGCGCATTGGGCGCCGTGCGCCATAAGGGCTTCATCCCTTGGGACGACGATATGGATCTTATGATGATGCGCGAAGACTATGAAAAATTCAAGGCCATATTCGACGAGCATCTTTCCGAAAAGTACGTACTGCAGGTTCCCGGCGCAAAGGGCAAAAAGCCAACCAATCTTTTTATGAAGGTGGTTTTAAAGGGCACCACCTGCCTTGAGCTGGTTCAACAGAACGCGCCCGGCGAGCACGGGCTGTGGGTGGATATTTTCCCGATTGAGTATGCGCCCAAAAACAAATTGATCCGCAGAATCAAGGGCTTTTTTATCGACGCGCTTGCCTACGCATGCGTATCGAATTATCTGCTTACATTTGATTCAAGTCAGATGCGCGCCTATGTCAAGGGCTCAAAGGGCGCGCGGATCAACCGCCTGATCCGGCTGATTATCGGGGACATGATGAGCTTTCTTCCCTACGAAACGTGGTACAATTTCTTCGACCGCGTATCCCGCGGGCGCAGGGAGACGGGCTATATTACCATTCCCACCGGCATCCGCCATTATATGGGCGAGCTCCATAAAAAGGATGCGTTTCTGCCCGCAAAGGAAATCCTGTTTGAAGGGGAAAAGGCGCTTGTGCCGGGAAATTACCACGAATATCTTTCTCAGCTGTACGGAGATTACATGACGCCGCCGCCCGAAGACAAGCGCGAGAGGCATTTGTATGTAGAGCTTGACTTTGGCGCATACCGGGAGAATACCGATGAATAAAACGCTGGATACGATCAAGAAAATGTCTGTTTCCTTGGCTGCGCGCATGCTGCTGACGCCCATGCGCCTTTTGCCGATTCGAAAAAGACGCGTTTTGTTTGTATCCTTCCGCGGAAAGCAATATTCCTGCAATCCCCGCGCGATTTCGGAATGCCTTGTCAAAAAAGCGGGCGACAGGCTTGAAATCGCATGGGCGTTTCACGACGCCGAAAAATTCCGCTTTCTTGAAAAAGAAGGCGTAAAGGTGCTTTCCGATTCCTCGTTTGAATTCATAAAATACGCGCTCACATCGCGCGTTATCGTCACAAACGGCTACTATAAGCCGCACCTTCCGCGCAGGAGAGGACAATATTTTATCCGCACATGGCATGGCGGCGGCGCGTACAAGCGCGTGGGCAAGGCGCAGAATCTGCCCTTCTGGGATCGGATGTTTATTAAAATGCAGCAGCAGGGCGCGAATCTGTATCTTTCCTCAAGCAAAGCCTTTACCGAAATGACCATTCGCGATGCGTTCGGCTACAAAGGCGAAATCCTTGAATGCGGCATGCCCCGAAATGACAGGCTTGTAAAGGGAGACTTTGAAGACGCGAAAAAACGCGTATATGAGTGTCTTTCAATTCCATCGGACGTTCGTGTTGCGCTGTACGCGCCCACCTATCGCGACAATAAGGATAATGACGGGGCGTATCCCGATTTTGATCGGATGAAAAATGCGCTTGAAAAGCGGTTTGGCGGCAAATGGATGATCGCCTACCGAGGTCATCACGTCTATTACCAAAATGCGGTAAGCGCAAAAATATTGAACGCAAGCGACTATATGGACATGCAGGATCTTTTGCTTGCGTCGGACGCGCTTTTTACCGATTATTCCTCCTCCATATGGGACATGTCCCTTATGATGAAGCCGGTTTTTTTGTTCTGTACGGATCTTGAATCGTACAAGTCGGAGCGGGACTTTTTTACGGACATCAAAACCTGGCCGTTTCCGCTTTCGGAAAACGACGAGGAGCTTGAAAAAGCCGTGCTTTCATTTGATGAAAACAAAATGCGCATAGATTACCGGAAGCACCACGAAGCGCTCGGAAGCTTTGAAAGCGGAAACGCGAGCGAAATCGCGGCGGAAAGAATACTGAAAATTTGCTCAGCGGGAGAATGACAGCATGCGTCAAACCTTAATACTTTTAAAGAAACTGGCGATCACTCATGTAATTCGTTTGCTTTTTCGCGTTTTCTACCTTTTCCCTATCAAGAAAAACCGCATACTGTTTCAGTCATTCCGCGAAAAACAGTATTCCTGCAATCCGAAGTATATTTCCGAGAAGCTTCATGAAATGTACGGGGATAAGGTTGAAATCGGCTGGAGCTTCAGAAATCCCGAAAAATTCTCGTATCTTACGGATCACGGCGTTCGTGTGATGAAGGCAAGAACGCTTTCGTTCTATTTCTTTGCTTTGACTTCCAAGGTTGTTTGCGTAAACACGTATTACAAGCCCACGCTTCCCAGACGCAAGGGGCAGTATTTTATCCGCACGTGGCACGGCGGAGGCGCGTATAAGCGCGTTGGCTCCATGGAAAAGGTTTCTTCGCTTCAGAAGCGGTATCTTGCGCTTCAGCAGCAGGGCGCGGATTTGTATCTTTCCTCAAGCAAGGCCTTTACCGATATGACGCTTCATGATTCGTTTGGCTATTTTGGCGAGATTTTTGAATACGGCATGCCCAGAAACGATCTTCTCATAAACGGCATAACGGAAGTAGCGAAAAAAGAGATTCTCAGGGAAATCGGCCTTCGGGAAGGCGAAAAGCTCGTTCTGTATGCGCCTACATTCCGCTACGACAAGAGCCTTGATTCCTTCGGCCTCGATTACGAAAATCTGACAAGCGCGCTTTCGGAGCGCTTCGGAGGCGAATGGAAATGCGCCTATCGCGGTCATCATGTGACGTTTCAAATCGACCATGCCAAAAGCGCCGAGGGCGCAATCGATTTATCCGAATATCCTGATATGCAAAAGCTTCTCTTTGCCGCCGATGCGCTGGTTACGGATTATTCGTCCAGCATCTGGGATATGTCGCTTATGAAAAAGCCCGCGTTTTTGTTTGTGCCGGATCTGAAGGCGTATACCTCCGAGCGCGATTTCTACACGGACATTCACACATGGCCGTTCCCGCTATCCCAAAGCAATGAAGAGATGAAAAACATCATTCTTTCCTTCGATGAAGAAAAATACAAAAAAGACGTTGACAATCACCACAAAACGCTCGGAAGCTGCGAGACCGGACGCGCGAGCGAAATGGTGGCAAAGCGCATCTATGAAGTGATGACGAAAGGATAAAGGATATGAATATCGCGCTGATTTTTGCCGGAGGAACGGGCACGCGCCTAAATTCCAAAACCCGCCCCAAGCAGTTTCTGGAATTAAACGGCAAGCCCATCATCATCCACACCCTTGAATATTTTGAGGACGCGCCGAGTATCGACGCAATCTGCGTCGTGTGTCTGGAGGGTTGGATTCCGTATTTCGGCGATCTTGTGAAAAAGTTCAATCTCCGGAAAATCCGTTGGGTTGTTCCGGGCGGAGAAAGCGGACAGGACAGCATTTTTAGGGGTCTGTCCGCCCTGTATGAGGACGAAAGCGTGCCGAAGGACGCGCTCGTGCTTATGCACGACGGCGTGCGCCCGCTGATTAACGTTAAATGCGTGGAGGACGTGATTGCATGCGCCCGCGAAAACGGAAACGCGATCACCGTAACCAGCGCCTATGAAACCATCATCACCGTGGATGAAAATGAGAATGTTTCGGACGTAGTGGACAGAAAACGCGCAAAGCTCGCGCGCGCGCCGCAGGCGTTTCACTTAAACGACATTTATTCCGCTCACATCCGCGCAAAAGAGGAGAATTTCGTTTCCATCGATTCGGCGACCCTTATGCGCCACTTTGGACACAAGCTCTTTACCGTCGAAGGCCCCGTTGAAAACATCAAAATCACGTCGCCCTCCGACTTTTACATGTTCCGCGCGATCTATGAGGCAAGGGAAAATTCTCAGATTTGGGGGCTGTAAAAAGTGCAGATGGAGTGTCCCGGAAGAAAGACCTTTCAGGCGGATGTAGAAGCCTGCGCCGTGGGCGGGTTTGATTTTGAATTATTCCAAAACGCCACGTTTTTTATTACCGGCGCGACCGGCCTTGTCGGCGGCGCGGTGGTTCGCGCGCTGCTCGCCGCAAACCGCATTCGCGGCATGGGCGCGCGCATTCTCGCGCCCGTCAGAAGCATTGAGAAGGCGAAAAAGGTGTTCGGCGAAGCGTTTGACAGGAAGGATATCCGCTTTTTCGAATGCGACCTCAACAGCCCCATCGAAATTTTCGAGCCGGTTGATTTTATCGTGCACGCCGCGTCCGTCACCCAGTCGAAGCTGTTTGTGACAAAGCCTGTGGAAACCATAGAAGCGGCAGTTTTGTCCACGATGAACGTTCTTTCCCTTGCAAGGGAAAAGCGTGTTCGCGGCATGGTGTATATATCCAGCATGGAAGCCTTCGGCGTGACGGATCCAAAATTGGAATTCGTGTCGGAAAAGGATCTGGGCTATGTCAATTTGCAGGCCGTCCGTTCGTGCTACCCCGAAAGCAAGCGCATGTGCGAAAACCTCACGGCCGCCTATGCGCACGAATACGGCGTTCCCGTTTGCGCCGCGCGCCTTGCGCAGACCTTCGGCGCGGGCGTATCCGCGTCCGATACGCGGGCGTTTATGCAGTTTGCTGAAAGCGCGCTTTCAAGGCGCGATATTGTTCTTCACACAAAGGGCGAATCATACGGGAATTATGTCTGCCTGAAAGACGCGGTGTCTGCGATTCTGCTTTTGATCACCCGCGGCGAAAGCGGGGACGTGTACACCGTTTCAAACCAGACCGCGTGCGTACAGATCAAAGAGCTTGCGAAAATCGCCGCCGAAACGCTGTCTGATCCGCCTGTTAAGGTCATATTCGATATCCCGGACGACCCGATGAAATACGGATATGCGCCGGACGTCAAAATGCATTTATCAAATCGTAAATTATGCTCTCTCGGCTGGCAGGCAACGGATGGACTAAAAGAAATGTTTGTGAAAATGGCGGAGGATCTTAAGGAGCAGGCGAAATAAATTATGAAATATCACACAGCATGCATCATCATTGCATGCTGTGTTTTCTGTGTTTTGAAATAATTTTTGAATTATTTCGGAATAGATATTGCAATTTTGCTCGTTTCGTGGCATAATGAATAACGAGAGAAACGAATCGTGCATATACTGCACCGTAACGAAGTGAAAATGAAGGAGAAATGCAAAAATGGCATTGACAATCTCCCAAAAATGCAAAAATATTCAGCCGTCCGTCACGCTGGCGATTGATTCCCGTGCAAAGCAATTAAGAAACATGGGTCTTGACGTCATTGGTTTCGGCGCAGGCGAGCCTGATTTTGATACCCCCAAATACATTAAAGACGCGGCGCGGGATGCGCTGGACGCGGGCATGACCAAATATACCCCCGTCGCGGGCACGATCGAGCTTAGAACCGAAATTCAGGAAAAGCTTTTAAGGGACAACGGCCTTGATTATGAACTGACCGATATCATTGTCTCTACCGGCGCAAAGCAGTCTCTGTTCAACGCGTTAAGCGCTATTATCGATCCCGGCGACGAAGTGCTTCTGCCCGCGCCCTGCTGGGTCAGCTATCCCGAAATGGTGCAAATGGCAGGCGGCGTTCCCGTAATGGTTAAGGGCGACGAAAACAACGGCTTTTTGGCAAGCGCTGAGGAGCTTGAGAAATATGTGACCGAAAAAACCAAGGCGCTCATCATCAATTCGCCCAACAATCCCAACGGCAGCGTTTACACCCGCGATATGCTTGAGAAAATCGCGCGTCTCGCGATCGAAAAGCGCTTCTACGTGATTTCGGACGAAATCTATGAAAAGCTGATCTACGACGGCGAAAAGCATGTTTCCATCGCCTCTCTTTCCGATGCGATTAAGGCGCAGACCATCGTTATCAACGGCGTATCGAAATCCTACGCCATGACCGGCTGGCGCATCGGCTACGCGGCAGGCCCGAAGCCCGTCATCCGCGCGATGACCTCTTTCCAGAGCCACACGACCTCAAACCCCAATTCCATCGCCCAGCACGCCGCTGCCGTCGCGCTGACCAACGGCGAAAGATTCATGCATGAATCCCACAATGAGTTCGATGCAAGGCGCAAGCTCATGCATTCCCTTTTAAACGCCATCCCGAACCTTTCCGCCGCCATGCCCAAGGGCGCGTTCTACATGATGCTGAATATCTCCGGCATGATCGGTAAGTGCTTAAACGGCCGCATCATCAAGGGCAGCGACGATTTTGCAGAAATGCTTTTGGAATCCAAGCTTGTCGCCGTCGTTCCGGCCAGAGCCTTCGGCGACGACCACTATGTCCGCTTAAGCTACGCAACCTCCCGCGAAAAAATTTCCGTAGGCATCATGCGCATCGCGGAGTTTGTCAAGGAATGCAAATAGAATCAGATGAAATGTGTGGGGAACAGCCTGTGTGCCGTTCCCTGCTGTCTTTCCCGAGGAAATACGTGATAAGGAGAGAGCGCATGTTCAAAGATAAAATCATCGTCATCACCGGCGGCGCGCACGGCATCGGTAAACGCATCAGGGAAGATTTTGAAAAGGAAGGCGCGCGCGTTTTTGTCATCGACACAACGCCCGGCGATTGGTATGTGGGAGATATATCGGAAAAAAACACACTGGAGGATTTTGCCAATTATGTAATCGGCGAAGCCGGGCGCGTGGATGTTCTTGTCAATAACGCGCCGCCCATGATGCGCGGAATTGATACGTGCACCTATGAGGAGTTTTCAAAAGCGCTGGCTGTCGGCGTAACCGCGCCTTTCTACCTGACCAAGCTTTTCAACCCCTATTTCACGCCCGGCGCATCCGTTATCAACATTTCCTCGTCCCGCGACCGCATGAGCCAGAAGCAAACCGAATCCTACACAGCCGCCAAGGGCGGTATCGCCGCGCTCACGCACGCCCTTGCCGTGAGCCTGTCCGGACGCGTTCGCGTAAATTCGATTTCGCCCGGGTGGATTGATACGGACTATATCGAGTACCACGGCCCGGATGCGGATCAGCAGCCGGCGGGCAGAGTCGGAAATCCTAAGGACATTTCAAGCCTTGTTCTCTTTTTGGCTTCCGAAGGCGCCTCGTTCATCGACGGAGAAAACATCTGCGTGGACGGCGGTATGACCAAGCTCATGATTTATCATGGGGATCACGGGTGGAAACTGGAAAAATGATAAAAACAGCGAGGGGCGTTGATTTCATCGCCCCTCTGATTTATTTTGGCAGGCACATTTCCTTGCGTTTCATTCTTCTCACGCGGTTGATGTGGCGTTCGAAATCTCCGTTGTTGATCAGCTCTGTTAGGACGTATTGCATAAAGGTGGGCACCGTGCAGGAGTAAAAGCCCAGCTTTCTGTCGAAGGTTTCAACAAGATGCTTAGGCAGAACCATATATCCGATTCGAAGCGAGGGAGAGATGGTTTTGGAGAAGGTGTTGAGATAGATCACGTTGTCATATTCGCAGAGCGAAAACAGCGTTTCGGTGGGCTTGGTAGAAACCGAGAATTCAGATTCATAATCGTCTTCTATAATATAGCGGTTGCCCTGCCCGGACCAGCGGATGTATTCATGGCGTTTGGATGCGTTCGCGGTAACGCCGCTGGGATAGCTTCGGTACGGCGTTGTGTGCAGTACGTTTGCTTTTGTTTGCGAAAGGGCGGCGCTGTCAACGCCTGAATTCGTTAGCGGGAGAAGATCAAGGGTAACTTCGGCCGCCCTGTAAACCTGCTCGATCTTTTTGTAGGAGGGCGACTCGATCGCATAGGTGTATTGCCTTCCGATCAGCTCGACAATCAGGCTGTACAGATACTCTGAGCCGGAACCGATGACGATCTGATTGGCATCCACATGAATGCCTCTGTTTCGGGCGAGATAGCGGCGGATGGCGTCTCTAAGCTCGATTAGGCCTTGGTTCGGGGATTTTTCAAGGAGCATGTTTCCGCGATCCGTCAGCACCTTGCGCATGGTTTTGCTGATTACGGATAAGGGAAAAGAGGGATGGGCGTTTTCCGAGTGATGCTTTGCCCGTTCGCTCGTTTGCCGATTTACAGAGGCAAAACCGTCTGTTTTTCGAAAAATGACCACATAGCCGCTTCGCTGTCTGGCTTCGATATATCCCTCATCCGAAAGCAGCGCATACGCGTGCTCTACCGTAATGGTGCTGACTCCTGCTTCTTCCGCAAGACTGCGCTTGGAAGGAAGCTTGGTATTATACGGATAGTTTTCTGAAATGATATTGTCCCGCAGCTGTTTGTAGATTTCAAGATACACAGGGCGCTTCTCTCTATCGATGGTGACTTTCATCTGGCTATACAAAATACTCCTTATTTGATAATTGTTATATGGTCAGTTTTAGTGTACAGTATTTTCATTCGGATGTAAAGGGGTTAAATGAAAATGCACACAAGGACAAGAAAAATTGTTATATCCGCGCTGATAGCCGCGCTGATTTGTGTTGTTACCATGACGCTTAAAATTCCATCGCCGCTTTTCAAGGGCTATTTGAATCTGGGCGACGGTATCGTATTGGCGGCGGGCTGGATGCTTCCGCCCGCGTTCGGCTTTCTCGCCGCGGGGCTTGGCAGCGCGCTTGCGGATCTGTTTTCCGGATACATAGTCTATGCGCCTGCAACGTTTGCCATCAAAGGATTGATGGCGCTGATCGCATCTTACGCCTATAAGCTTCTGCGCAAGAAAACAGGCGGTTTGTCTGCAAGAATTCTGAGCGGAGCGGCTTCGGAAATCGAAATGACGCTCGGCTACTTTGTTTTTGAAGGCTTCATGTACGGCTTCGCGCCGTCGCTTGTAAATATCCCCATGAACGGCGTTCAGGGGCTTGCAGGTCTTGGGATGGGCGTAATTCTGATGAAGATGCTGGTAAAGGGAAAAATCGTATCGGAATAAAAAATTGTTCCCGGATAATCCCGGGAATTTTTTTTTGCATAGATCAGTTTTGCTGTATTAAATGTGTGTAAATTTCAGCCGGGCTGTATCCTATCTGCCGGCAGCCGGGTCTAATGGGTGCATATGCAAAAAAGTTCCATGGAACAAACGGAGGAAATGATGGACGAAAGAGAATTTTCGAGGCGCATTCGATTGATGCGGGATCGCATTTGGCGCGTGTCGTTTTCGATCCTGAGATCGACGGCTGATTGCGAAGACGCGATGCAGGAAGCGCTTTTGCGTGCCTGGCGGAATGTAGATTCGCTCAGGGATAAAAGCCTTTTTGAAACGTGGCTTACGCGGATTCTGATCAACGAATGCAAGCGGCTGATTCGAAAAAGATCTGACAGCGCCCCAATCCCGGAAAGCCTGCCTGCGCCTGAAACGGAAAATCCGGAGCTGTCAAGGGCGATAGCTTCGCTTAAAATGGATTTGCGCGTTCCTATCATTCTCCATTACATCGAAGGATACTCTGTCAAGGAAACCGCGTTGATCATGCGCGTCACGCAATCCAGCGTGAAGGCGCGGCTCGTGCGGGCAAGAAAGAAGCTCATGGAAGAAATCAAAAAGGAGGCGGCACAGGATGAATAATAAGGACTATCAAAAAGCGGTTCCCGATATGCCGCTTTCCTTCGCCCGAAAAATGGACGAGACGTTGGAAAGGATCGAAAACATGGAAATGAAGAAAAGAAAGTTCACCTCGCGCACACTCGTCATCTGCGCGATACTCGTTGTCACGTTGATCGGAAGCGCGATTGCAGCCTCGGAATACAAGGTGTTTGATTTTCTATGGCACATGAATCCGCTTGAAGGCGCGGAAAATCTCATTGAGACAAACGTCGGCGTTTATGAAAATGAATATGTCCGCGTTGCCATTGAGGAGGCGGCCTATGACGGACAGGGCGTGATGCTCTATATCCGCGCAACGCCTTTGAAGCCTGAAACGCATCCGTTGTATTCCCTTTTGATGAATACGGAAAATGATTCGGATTGGGTATACAAATACACGGAGTATGAAGACGGAAGTGGAATGGGCGAGTTTTTGGGCAGAGCCGACGGAAAAGAATTTGTGTCTTTCGGCGTGTCCGTTACCGTAAAGGATGAAAACGGCAAGGAAATCTGGCTGGATGCGTGGGATGCGAAAAAGGAAGCCGACGGAAGCGTGATTCTCTACGCGGACGGCTTCAGTGAAGAAAAGCTGGGTGATACCGCTGTTCTGACGGCAAAGGTGAGATCGCATCTCTGTGCGCCGGATGCAACGAAGAAAACTTCTTTCCCGGAGGGCGAAATCATTCACACCATGCCGAAGGTGGATGTCACACGCAATTATAAACTCATTCCTGTATCGACGGAAGAAATTGCGCATTTTGATCTGATCGAAGGAGAGATTTCCTTTACGCCGGTTCGCGGTTACATGAAGATCAGATATGCCTATCAGGAGAGAGAAGACGAGCCCATGGGCGTGACCATGAAGCTCTGCCTCCCGGACGGCGCGGAAATATATGCCGGAAGCGCTGGATCGAATCTCATTGGCAAGGAAAACGGATTTGAGATTTGGGAGGAACTCAGCGAAATCCAATCCTGCGAAACCCTGCCCGAAACCATCACTATCCGCGTAAAGGTCATTGGCGAAGCCAGATATCTTTGCGATGTCGAGTGCAGGGTGGTTGCGGAATAGGCGGCAAACAAAGACAGATCCCGTAAAATTTTGCTCCCTCGTTTGAGGGAGCTTTTTTGTGGTTATTGAAGGGGAATGCGGGATGACAGATACGTCCCCGATGGTGGGTTACGGGATTTTTTATGTTTACTGTTGTTTATCGCATCGGTAGGGCGGGGGCTTGCTCCTGCCAAATGCACTTTGTCTCATTCTGACATAAATGCAGCATCCGCGATTTAAGATAAAAGGCTTCCCCTTGAGGGGAAGCTGTCGCCGTCAGGCGACTGATGAGGTGTTACCGAAGCTGGCTTTATGAAGACCGGTGCAGAGATCAAATACAGTCTCCACCTCATCCGTCTCGGCTTCGCCGATCCACCTTCCCCTCAAGGGGAAGGCTTCCGAGCAGCGGTTTTATCTGCTTATATTGAATCCTTCTGTCGTTTGGGTTGTTCGGGAGGCGGCTTGCGGGAGCGATCCCCCGCCCTACCGGGTATCAGAGACATATGTTTACGCACATAAAAAACGGGCTTTATGCAAAATGCAGCAAGCCCGTAAACAAATATTCTTATTTCTTGAGGGCCTTCTTGGCAAGCGCGGCAACGTTTTCTGCGGTGAAGCCGTACTCCTTGAACAGAACCTTGTAGGGAGCGCTGGCGCCGAAGGTGTCGATGCCGAGAACTTCGCCGTCTAAGCCTACGTATTTGTGCCAGCCGAGGGTTGCGGCAGCTTCTACGGCTACGCGGGCGCGGACGTTCTTCGGAAGAACGCTCTCCTTGTACTCGTCGGACTGCTCGTCGAAGAGCTCCTGGCAGGGCATGGATACGACGCGGGCGTCGACGCCTTCCTCCTTAAGAAGCGCCTGAGCCGCTACGCAGGGTTCTACTTCGCTGCCGGAGGCCATCAGGATGACGTCGGGGGTTTCCTTTTCGCCGTCCTTGATGATGTAGCCGCCCTTAAGCGCTGCGGGGCCGCTCTTTTCGTTGAGGGGGAGATCCTGACGGGAGAGAATGAGGGAGATTGGGCGCTTTTCGGTCATGGCCGCATACCAGCCGGCGGCGACTTCCTTGCTGTCGCAGGGACGGAATACGAGCATGTTCGGGATGGCTCTGAGGCCGGCCAGCTGCTCGATGGGCTGATGGGTGGGGCCGTCTTCGCCGACGCCGATGGAGTCGTGGGTGAGAACGTAGGTTACGGGCAGGCTCATGATGGAGGCTACGCGCATGGCGTTCTTCATGAAGTCGGAGAATACGAAGAAGGTGCCGCAGTAGGGGCGCAGACCGCCGTGCAGCTTCATGCCGGCGATGATGCAGGCCATGGCGTGCTCGCGAACGCCGAAGTGCAGGTTGCGGCCGGAATAATCTTCCGCTGAGAAATCGCCCTGACCCTTCATGTAGGTCTTGTTGGAGGGGGCGAGGTCGGCGGAGCCGCCGATGAGGTTGGGGATGCGGGCGGCTAAGCGGTTGATCACTTCGCCGGAGGAGTTGCGGGTGGCGGCCTTGCCTTCAAACGCCCAGAACGCTTCGTCGTTTAAAAGGTCTACGGGCAGCTCTTCAGAATGCCATACGTCCCATTCCTTCTTGAGCTCGGGATAGGCCTCGGCCCACTTTTCGAACATTTCGTTCCACGCCTTCTGAGCGCAGGCGCCCTTTTCGGCGATCTTAGCAGTAATGTCGTAAACTTCCTGGGGAACGTTAAAGGACATGGGAACTTCGTCGCACCAGCCGAGTTCCTTCTTGAGGGCAACGATGTTGTCTTCGCCCAGAGGTTCGCCGTGCGCGCTGGCCATGCCGGCCTTGGGAGAACCGAAGCCGATGGCGGTGTGGCAGGCGATGAGGGTGGGCTTGTCGGAGAGCTTGGCAAGCTTGATGGCGGCTTCTACGTTTTCAAATACATTCGCGTCGGCTACGTCGATGACGTTCCAGCCATAGGCGCGGAAGCGGGCCTGTACATCTTCGCGGAAAGCGATGTCGGTGTTGCCTTCGATGGAGATTTCGTTGTCATCGTAAAGGGCGATGAGCTTGTTAAGCTTGAGCGTGCCGGCGAGAGAGCAGGCTTCGTGGCTCAGGCCTTCCATCATGCAGCCGTCGCCGAGGATGACGTAGGTGTTGTGATCGACAACCGGGAAGCCTTCGCGGTTGAACTTCTTGGCCAGATACGCTTCCGCCATGGCCATGCCGACGGCGTTGGAAATGCCCATGCCGAGGGGGCCGGTGGAGGTTTCTACGCCGCGGGTATGGGGATACTCGGGATGGCCGGGGGTTTTCGATCCGAACTGACGGAAGGACTTGAGGTCATCCATCGTGAGGCCATATCCGAACAGGTGCAGAAGAGAATAAAGGAGCATCGAGCCGTGGCCCGAAGAAAGCACGAAGCGGTCGCGATCCGCCCAGCGGTCGTCCGCAGGGTTGTGCTTCATCTCGCGTCCCCATACGGCGTATGCCATAGCGGCTGCGCCCATGGGCATGCCGGGATGGCCGCTCTTTGCCTTCTGAACCGCTTCGGCGGCCAGAACGCGGATTGCATTGACAACCATGGTTTCGTTTTTCATACTTGGTCACTCCTGTACATTTTTTTACTTTTCCAGTTGATCTATCGCGGCCCTCAGGGGCGTTAGGTCCAATTCCTCATTGTCCTTCTCGAGCACTGCGTAAAGCTCGGTAAGGATTCTGTATAAGCCGCCCGGTACGTCGCTTTCCGCGTTTACGGGCATAACCGGGTCGTGTACGGACAAACGCAGCATAAACCACGCGTTGTCCACGCCGCCGTCCAGAGAAAACATGATGCGAACGCCTTCTCTGTTGTCGGTGGCGAGCCGCCAGGCGGGATTCGTGAGCGTTTTGGAAAGAATCGCTTCGATTACATAGCCTGCGGCCTTTTTATAGTCCTCCTGAATGATGGGAAGACGCACTTCGACGTGCTCGACGGGCTCGGAAAGCTCCTCAATCAAGGAGCTCAGGGACAAGCCCTGCTTTTTGCGCCACATGCATTCGCACACCACCTTGGTGGCCAGATACATGCCGTCGTCGATAAAATAGTTTTCCGCCATCGCGGCGTGTCCGCTGGTTTCAATGGCGACGGGCACGTTAAAGCCCTCGTTTTTAAGCCGCTTGGCCTCCTCAATCACGTTTCGATAGCCGCGCCGGTAGCGGTAGTGCGAGCCGCCCCATTCGGTGATAAAGCGCGTAAGACCCGAGGAGGTGACGGAGTCGGTGACAAACGTGAGGTTCTTCTCGTCCTCAAGTAAAATGGCGGCGATTAAGGCGATCAGGCGGTTTTTGTTGATGCGCTTGCCGCTTTTATCAATGATGGCGACTCTGTCGCCGTCCGCGTCAAAGATGATGCCGAGGTCGGCGTTTTGCCTGATGACGGTTTCGGATAAAATCGTGAGCGCCTCTTCGCTTTCGGGGCTCGGAGCGTGCGATGTAAACAGGCCGTCCGGGGTAAGGTTGAGACTGCCTGAAGTATCGGCGCCAAGCGTTTGAAGCAATTCCGCGAAAAATCCGCAGGCGCCGTTTGAAGCATCCACGACCACGTGAAGACCCTTTAAGGGCTCGGGATCGTCGGTTGCCATGAATTCGTGAATCTGCTTGGTCAAATGGCTTTTGTATGCGTGCATCAGATCCAGTTGCTCTACGAGCCTGTGGGGAACCTCGACGCGGGAAGCCATTTCAAGGAGCATCTGAATGTCGTCTGCGTTCAATGCTCCGTCCGGGGTAAAGAATTTGAAGCCGTTCATACCGCTTTCGCGCGCGCTGGCGGTGACCATGATCGCGCCGCAGGTGTGAACGTCGTCCAGTTGAATGCTCATCTGCATGGCCGGCGTGGTTGCCATGCCGCAATCGTATACATCTGCATCCGCCTGTGTGAGCCCGTGAATCACGGCGCGTGCGAGGCGCGGCCCGGAAGGGCGCGAATCGTGGCCGACGGAAATTAAGAGCATGTCGGGCGCGATGCCAAGGCGCTCGGAAAGCCAGAGCGCAAAGGAGTAGCCCAGCTTTTTGGCTAAGTCATCGGTAAGCAGTTCGTCCTTGGCGCGGATCATTGCGCCGCTTTGAAGCTTTTTAATGTCGGTAACCATACATTCTCCTTTCGGTCGATGGGGGACCGCTTGGCAACCGGCCTTATGCCGGTTTGCTATTGCAAAAAAACTTTTGCAAAGGACGTCTGCGCGCCTTGCCTTTCGGCGCACGCGCGTCCGGCGGCTGTCCGATAAAATCGGGCGGGGAACATATTTTCTGCGCCTAAGCGCGAAAAATCAGCCTTATGCGCGGGACGGGAAACCCGTCCCCTACAATTGAAACAAAACGTTTCGTTCACCCTGTAGGGGAGGCGTTTCTGTCAAGAGCGACTAACCAAATGTCATTGGAGTGTTTTTTGTCTCCTTTTACACAAGGAAGTCTTGGGGAAACGGGCTTTTATTTCGGCATCTCGTCCACCGGCACGAGCTTTTCAAAATACCGGTAGAGGGGAATGAGGCTTTCGTACCCTTTAATGATTTCGTCCGCCAGGACGGGAGATTTGATTAAACCGAAATCGGTGATTTCCTTTTCTACATAGAAGCCTTTGAGCGGATACCAGATTTTGATGTCCTCCGGCAAATCTTCCGGAATCGGCATGCGCTTGAAGGACTTCGGGTGGAGGGAGAAATTTTTGAGCGTTTCGCGCGCAATCTGAGTAAATTCGCCCGCGTCCTTTTGAAGCTGAATGCGGTGCGCGTTCATGAGGGGCTTGTTTTCGTCGTAAAAGCCCATGCCGTAGCTTAAGCCCGAATCGGACAGATCGACATACACGCCGAGGGTGGATTTCCGCTCCTCGCCCGGCTTTCGGAAGGCCAGCCAGATGTAGTCGCGGTAGGGAGATTTGTCGTTTGAAAAGCGGATGTCGCGGTTGATGCGCGAAACGACTTTGTTGGGCCTTCTTTCAAGGTCGGGGTCGATTTTTTCTACCGCTTCCATGAGCGCTTCGGCCAAGTCAAGCGCGGGCGTGCGGACGTGGTTAAAATACCAGTCGTGATTTTCATGGAAGAAATCGCGGTTGTTGTTAAAGCGGATTGCCATGAAAAATTCAAAGGTTTGATCGGTAAAGCCGTTAAACATAATGGGGAATTAGTTCTCCTTTTCGGCGTCTCTTGTGCGGATGGGGGCAAATTTGCTGGTTCTGCCAAGCTGCTGGCGCGCCTGACGGCGTCGTTTTTTTGCGCGAACGAATTTTGCGATGAGGAACGATGCGAGAATGACAAACGCAAGGCAGATGCAAGCGAACATTACGATTTTCGGAAGATGCGTCGCGTTCACCATGGCGTACAGGGAGGCGTGCACCGCGTCGGTAAGATCGGTGTGGATATCCTCGGAGGAGGTGAATTGAGACAGAAGAGGCGTAGCGGAAACAGAATACGTTTCGCCGTTTTCGTCCCACGAAAGCGAGAATTCAAACGCCTCGCCCTTGTTTACGGAAAGCGCCGGAGAAAATACCGTTTCCGTACCTGCTTTGATTACGAGAAACGTTTTGACGCTGCCAAGCGTTTTTTCTGAAAGGCGCGCGTTTTTTATGTCGCGGTTTGCGCCCGTTATTGTGAAAGTGAAAGGCGCGCTTCCGTCGGGATTGGCGATGACGGAGATGAGCGGATTTCTGTTTTCCTCGCCGGACACGGAAATATTCATTTCACCCGCCAGATACGTCCTTTCGCTTCCGCCTGCTTCCCGCGCGGTGAACCGAATCGGATACAGGCCGGAGGAGGTGACGGGCGGGGTTTCAATACGAAGCGTGACGACGTCGCCCGGCTTCATATAAGCGCTTTCCGCAGGGAATGCGCCAAGGTTTTCTACCGTCAGCAAAAGGTTTTTATAGCTTAGCAGACTGTTGTTCTTTATGGAAACGGAAAAATGCGCGCGATCCGCGTATTTTACGGACACGGTTGCGGGCTCAATGGAGAATGCAAAATTGTCCTCGGCTACATGAAGCGCGACGCTGGGCGCATGGGCGACGTAGGGATTGCCGGACGCCTGCGATACGAAATCGGCTCGGGGCGATGAAATCGCGTTGTCGTAAAAGGTATGGATGGCAGTAAACACCTTTTCCTCGCCCGGCGCGAGCGTAAAGGCGGAGGAGGTGAAGCCGAACGCCGGATCGGAAACGACGGCGTTTTCCGCGGCGACCGCGCCTGTATTCAACAGACGGTATTCCGCCTGCGTGCTTTCGCCTGCGTAAATCGCGGTTTTAAAAATGCGGGAGGTGAGCTGGACGGAAGCCAAATTGGAAACTCTTGTGGCTTTTGCGCTTATCTGCATTTTCTGATTTTTGTTTCCGGCTTTATAGGTAAGGGTGAAATCTACTTTTCCCGCGTCCAGAATTTTCTTAGTGACCTGAATGTCGATGGAATAATGCATGGTTTCGCCGGGATCGATTGCGCCGATGGCTTCGGCTTCTTTGCTGCCTTCCTGCTGGATGCGAACGTTTTCAATCTGCTTGTCCGACGTATTGTGAATGCTTATGGAAAGCTTCGCCGCGCACGGCTCGATAAAGTCTGCCGGCGTAAACGCGCAGACGGCGCTCAGCGGTTCATCGGCATACGCAATCGCGCCTGCAGATATCAGGCACACGACGAACAATAGAAAAAACAGGATGCGTTTAGCCGACATTTTCGTTATCGTTCCCTCCGAAAGCATACTAACCCATCCTTTATTTTACCGTTTTAACACGCATCTGTCAAGAAACAATCGGTGAAATAGCGCTCTTAGAAGGAAAAGAGCGCGCAGACGGAGAAATATACAGATATAAGGAGTGAGGATTTTGAAAAGCGTACTGATTTCGGGCGGTTCACGCGGCATCGGAAGGGCTTTAGTAAAGCTTTTATCCGAAAGCGGATGGAGGGTCGCTTTCCTGTATGAAAAAAACGACGATGCGGCAAATGAGATTTCTTCATTAACGGGCGCGGCGTCCATCAAATGCGATATATCAAGCCGCGATCAGGTGTTTGAGGCCTATGAAACGGCCAAAAAGATCATCGGCATACCGAACGGCGTGGTTTCCTGCGCGGGCATTGCGCAGCAGGCGCTTTTTCAGGACATAACCGAAGGCGAATGGCATAAAATGATCGGCGTGAACCTGTCGGGCGCGGCGTATCTGACGCAGGCTGCGCTTTCGGATATGATCTCCGAGAAAAAGGGATCGATTGTGTTCGTTTCGTCCATCTGGGGCGAGGTCGGCGCGTCGATGGAAGCGCATTATTCCGCTTCGAAAGCGGGGCTTATTGGCCTCATGCGCGCGCTTTCCAAGGAGGTTGGCCCTTCCGGCATCCGCGTAAACGCAGTGACGCCGGGCGTGATTCAAACCGACATGCTGAATTGCTTTGATGATGATGCGATGAAAGCCCTTAAAGACGAAACGCCCCTCGGCAGAATCGGAATGCCGGAGGACGTGGCAAAGGCTATTCGGTTCCTTCTGTCGGAGGATGCGTCGTTTATCACAGGCCAGACGCTTGGCGTGAACGGCGGATTTGGAATGTAATGAAAAAGAAGAAACGGTTCTGCGCGCCGTTTCTTCAAGTCATCAAAAAAGTGCCTTTTTTGATGAGAGGGGCCGATCCCCTGAAATTCTTCTTAAATTTCCGGGCGGGGATCGGAAAGGGGAAGCGTTTTCAGTCGCTGCGCTTTGTGAAAACGCGCGATTTTGCCGTACATGCCGCCA
>JAFWZN010000082.1 GCA_017522345.1 Clostridia bacterium
TCGAACCCGTGTTACCGCCGTGAAAGGGCGATGTCTTAACCGCTTGACCAAGAGGCCATATCTTGCTTATCGGGGCGACAGGATTTGAACCTGCGACCCCATGCTCCCAAAGCACGTGCGCTACCGAACTGCGCTACACCCCGAACCCTTACGGTTTTAAGAACCGTGCTCCGCAAGCGACATTGACTATTATACATATAAGGGGTGGTTTTGTCAATAGGTATTTCAAATTTTCTTATGTTAACTATATGTTGAGCATAATCCGCCAATATTCCAATTCTATGATGATATCGGAGCGCGCCTTCACGCCGAGACGCGCCCCGACCGCCACTGCTATTTCAGCATTTCACACATGTATTCCATCACGATGTCGTCCGCATCCGGAAAACCCTCATGGGCAAAGTCGGGATAAATCACCATCTCCTTTTCGGAGGTGATGGCATTGTATGCAGCAAACTGGGTGCTGGGCGGACAGGTTGTATCAAGAAGGCCCGTAAAATGCTTGACCTTTGCGCGGATGCGCGGAGCAAGGTTCAGGTTGTCAATATAGCCCAGTTTTGTAAACACTTCCTGCTCGCGTTCGTGGCGAGGATCAAAGTTTCTGAAATACTGTCTTAATTCATGATACGCGCCCACATCCAGATCCATATCCCATACGCGCTTATAATCGCACAGGAAGGAAGTCATCGGACAGCAGCGGTTGAGATTTGGCGTAAGCGCAGCGCATGCCAGCGTCAGCGCGCCGCCCTGAGAGCCGCCGGTGGCGCCAACGCGGGTTTCGTCCACCTCGTCCATCGCCATCACGATGCGTGCAAGCTGCGCGGTGTCGAGGAATACGTTTCTGAAATACATCTTGTCGGGATCCGGGTCGTCGAGGCCGCGGATGATGTGACCGTTTAACGTGTTTCCTTTAACGGACAGATTATCCTCGCTCTTTCCGCCCTGTCCGCGCGCGTCCATGGACGCCACACAGAAGCCGAGCGCCACATAGTTGATTAGATGCGCAAAATCGCCTCTGTGGCCGCTGTAGCCGTGGAAGCGCAGAAGGGCAGGACACTTTCCGTCCCTCTTCGCAGGACGCGCGTAGCGGGCATATACCGTTGCTCCGCCGACGCCCTTGAACGTGAGGTCGAAAACCTCAACGCCGGGAAAAACGTACTTTGCAGGCGTGAGCGTGCAGGCAGTTCCAAGCGCCTCCATTTCCTTTACCGCGCGATCCCAGTATGCGTCAAAATCGGCGGGTTTGGGGCTAACGCCTTTGTAATTCCAAAGCTCATGAAGCGGCATATCAACTACAGGCATGAATTTTTCCTCCTTTTATTTTGCACTGTCCACAATCGGGAACTGGCTGATTCGAAGAGAGGTATATCCGTACGGGACGAGCTGAACCGTCTCGACGGTATCTTTTTTGACTTCGGGCAGGATGGGCGTCTGACCGCAGTTTTCGCCGTTCATACCCCATCCCTGCGCTTTGCCCATTTTGGCAAGCACCTTAACGGGCGCGGAGCCGTTCTTAAACGCATTGTCGTGGTTTTCTTCAAAGACAGCCTTCATCGGCTCGCTGCGGATGATCGCCCAGTTCCATTCGTCATCGGTCGTTACCTGATAGGTCGGGCATATGTCAGCGCCGCCGATTCTCTCCCACTTCTCGGCAGGATTGAACGCCATCAGGATGGGGCCCAGCTCAATCGCCGCGCTCTGATGATTCCATCTGGTAATTCTGGGCTCCATGGGCATTTCAATTTTTACGACGTCGCCCGAAACCCACTTCCTGCGAACGCAGGTAGTTTCGCCCGCGTGCACGCTCATGATCTCGCCGTCGGGAAGAATAATGGCGGGAGACTTCGCCCAGAAGGGGATTCTAAGATATAAGGGGAATTCTACGGGGCGTTTTACATTGACTTCAATGGAAACATTCTCGGAGAACGGATAGCCGCCTGAAACATTCAGGCGCACCTGTACGCCGTCAAGCGCCGCCTTGACAGAGCAAGGCGCATAGCTGACTGCGGAAAGGCCGTCGTCGTTGGTGGCGTACCATAAGGATGCGGCAAACTTCGGCCAGCCCTGATGGAGGTTTGCCGTGCAGCATCCATAGTTGGGCTCAAGGCCGAAAAGGTTGGCCTGATCGCCGTTATTGTACCACGGACGTTTGCCGTCGCTCACCTTGATCTGATTCGCCTGCTGATCATACTGATGGCCCATGTTGTCCGGCGTAGAGAACGCAGGAAGCGCGTTGAACGCAATCTTTTCAAGAATATCGGGAAGGTCGCCTCCGAAATCGCCGCAGCCAATCAAGGTTTCGAGGGAATGCATTGCTTCGACGACCGCGCAGCTTTCCGTGCCCTGTACGGGACTTGAGCCGTTCAGATGCTCGTCGCCCGTAAACATGCCGTACGCTACGCCGTGATGCTTCATCAGCTTCTGCCAACCGAATTTAAAGCCGCCCTGCTCTTTAAAGCCGCTTTTGAACATGTTGATAACGCCCGGGGTTTTCAGACCCATAGCAACGTTTACTACATGAGACTGGTGATAATAGGTGCTGAAATAAGGCTGATCGGCGCCCTTTAAGCCATCGGTTTCCTCCTTCAGCGCTTCAGACAGCCTTTCCCAGTTCAGGCTTCTGGACATAGGCTGAATGTTCGGGAAGGTGTGGAAAATGTTCGGCCAGTCAAGCGTCTGAGCTTTGATCTTTTTGCACAGCTCGATCAGATACTTCTGTCCAGTGATATTGTAAAGCTGCAAAGCCGCCAGCATGTTTTCGCCGCCGCGAGCAACCGCCCAGCCGCGAAGGGGCTTTTCGGAAAGATTTTTATATTCGTACCTGAAGAATTTGTCCATAAAGGGCAGAACGCGCTTGTCAAGGGTCGCGGTAAAATACTGATACAGCGCCTTGATTGCGATCATGAGCGGCCAGTAGTCATCGTTTTTCTCAGGTCCGAACCAGCCGTCCTCGCGCTGGGAAGCCAAAATCCACTCGATATAATCCATCGCGCTCTTCTTGAGGTTTTCATCATCCAGCCCCCACGCAAGGGATACAAGGCCGTCCAGATAATAAGGCGCTCTCTCCCAGCCGTCGCCCTCTCCGCCGAGCCATGCGCAGCCGTCTCCGACGTCGGGCCAGATTTCGCGAAGCTTTCCGGTAATGCCTTTGGCCTGCGCTTCCATCTGCGTTTTCAGCCATCCTTCCGGATGGATGGAGCCGAGCGAAAGCGGCGCAAGCGTGTTTGCGGTTAAGGGAGCACGGTTAAAAATCGGCTTCATAATTTATTTGCCTCCTCGGAAGCCCTGGGGCTTTTTCGCGTTGTTTCTTTTGGAATTTGCGCCCTCCGGCGTCTTTTCAAACATATGGTATTCGCATTCGATTTTGCCGTTGTAGAAGCGGCGCCTGCGGGTAGCGCGCCGTCCATATTCGCGTTCAAAGCCCATGTCCGCCGAGAACGCGTACACGTTCCAGCCGGGACAGCGCTTGGAAAGCTCGCCCAACTGCTTGGCAACGGCGTGCGCGACGCGTCTGTCGCCGATGCGCTCGCCATAGGGCGGATTGGCGACGATACATCCGGGTTCGCCCTTTAAGGTAACTTCGCGCATGTCCTTAACGGAAAGGTCAATACGTCCCTGAAGGCCCGCCTGACGAACATGTCTTAAAGCAAGCTCAATCGCCTCGGGATCAATGTCCGAGCCGGCAATGGTGATTTTGCGGGATGAACATTCATCATACTTCGCCTGCGCTTCGCGTCTGACCGCATCCAGCGCCTTCTGGTCCGCAATCGGCCAATCCTCCATGGCAAAGGCGCGTCTTAAACCAGGCGCGCGGTTGAGCGCAATAAACGCCGCTTCGATCAGAAGCGTGCCCGTTCCGCAGCAGGGATCGTACAGGGGCTGCCACGGATGCCAGCCGCTGGTTAAAATGAGCGCCGCAGCCAGCGTTTCGCGAAGGGGCGCTTCGCCGTTCCATGTGCGATAGCCGCGCTTTGAAAGCGGTTCGCCTGACGCGTCCAGCGATACCGTCACCTTGTCGTCGCGGATATTCACATCCACCTGAACGACGCTTCCGGTTTCAGGAAGCCATTCTCCGCCGTATTCAGCCTTTAGGTTTTCAGCGATCGCCTTTTTGACGATTTTCTGGCAGTCCGACGGACTCATGAGCGTGGATTTCACGCAATGCGCGCGAATGGGAAACGCGCTGTCATGATTCATATAATCAGCCCAGTCGATGGCCTTTACGCTTTCAAACAGCTCCTCAAAGCTGCGCGCTTCAAATTCGCCCACAACCAGCGAAATGCGGTCGCAGGTACGAAGCCACAGATTGGCTTTCATAGCAGTCTCCATCGTTCCTTCAAACGTGGCGCCGCCCACATTCATCACTTGGACGTTTTCAGCGCCCAGTCTTTTTAAATCCTTGCCGGTCAAACCCTCCATGCCGAAGGCAGCCGCTGCGATCCACTTCATACATTACCACTCATTTTCATATTCATTCAGCTTATTATACTCCCTTTCCTCTCCAACGGCAATATGCGAAATCGTTAAGATGGGTAAAGATATCAAATTTAATATCCCGCGCTTCATCGGATTGATGAAGTTAAAGCGCGGCAGGATGCCGCGCCCAATTCATCAAAAAAGTGCCTTTTTTGATGAGAGGGGCCGATCCCCTGAAATTCTTCGGAATTTCCGGGCGGGGATCGGAAAGGGGAAGCGTTTTCAGTCGCTGCGCTTTGTGAAAACGCGCGATTTTGCCGTACATGCCGCCA
>JAFWZN010000083.1 GCA_017522345.1 Clostridia bacterium
AAGTACGGGATGCGCTTGGTCGGAGCCTTGTTGACATCGCCGTTCAGGATGGCGTCGATAATGCCGCGGGTATCCTTGATGGAGATGCGCTTGCCGGTTCCGTTCCAGCCGGTGTTGACAAGGTATGCCTTGGCACCGCTCTGCTGCATGCGCTTGACGAGCTCTTCACCGTACTTGGTCGGATGGAGTTCGAGGAACGCCTGTCCGAAGCATGCGGAGAAGGTCGGAGTCGGCTCGGTGATGCCGCGCTCGGTGCCGGCGAGCTTGGCAGTGAAGCCGGAGAGGAAGTAGTACTGGGTCTGCTCGGGATCCAGGATGGATACGGGGGGCAGAACGCCGAAAGCGTCAGCGGAGAGGAAGATAACGTTCTTGGCGTCGGGGCCGGCGGATACGGGGCGAACGTTCTTAACGATCTTCTCGATGAACTCGATCGGATAGGAAACGCGGGTGTTCTCGGTAACGGACTTGTCGGCGAAGTCGATCTTGCCGTTCTCGTCAACGGTTACGTTCTCGAGCAGAGCGTTTCTCTTGATGGCGTTGTAGATGTCGGGCTCGGATTCCTTGTCAAGGTTGATAACCTTGGCGTAGCAGCCGCCTTCGAAGTTGAAAACGCCGTTGTCGTCCCAGCCGTGCTCGTCGTCGCCGATGAGAAGGCGCTTGGGATCGGTGGAAAGGGTGGTCTTGCCGGTGCCGGAGAGGCCGAAGAACAGGGCGGTGTTTTCGCCGTTCATATCGGTGTTGGCGGAGCAGTGCATGGAAGCCATGCCCTTGAGGGGCAGGTAGTAGTTCATCAGGGAGAACATGCCCTTCTTCATTTCGCCGCCGTACCAGGTGTTCAGGATAACCTGCTCGCGATCCTTGAGGTTGAAGAAGGAAACGGTTTCGGAGTTCAGGCCGAGCTCCTTGTAGTTGTCAACCTTCGCCTTGGAAGCGTTGAAGGAAACGAAATCGGGCTCAAAGTTGGCCAGTTCTTCTTCGGTGGGGTTGATGAACATGTTCTTTACGAAGTGGGCCTGCCATGCAACTTCCATGATGAAGCGGATGGACATGCGGGTGTCCTTATTGGCGCCGCAGAAAACATCCATAACGTACAGCTTCTTGCCGGAGAGCTGCTTGATGGCCTTTTCCTTGCAGGACGCCCAAGCTTCGGGAGAAGCGGGCTTGTTGTCGTTCTTGAACTCGTCAGAGGTCCACCACAGGGTGTCCTTGGAAACTTCGTCCATTACGAAGAACTTGTCTTTGGGGGAGCGGCCGGTGTAGATGCCGGTCATAACGTTAACGGCGCCCAGTTCAGTAACCTGGCCCTTGTCAAAGCCTTCAAGCGCGGGATTCATCTCTTCTTCGAACAGCTTTTCGTAAGAAGGATTGTGGACGATCTCAGTAACGCCGGTAATGCCGTACTTAGCAAGATTGAGTTCAGCCATGTTGCATGCAACCTCTTTCCATATATATTTTGAATGAAAACCCATAAATGAAAACCGAAAGTGAATCGAACCTAACGACAATTCAGTCAAGCCCGGTCTTTCGCATTTTATCCGATATCATGATACAGGAATATAACGATAAAATCAACATAGTTTTCTAAAAATTAGATTAAAGTTTGGGTCGAATATGGATAAATGTTGAATACAGCAGAAAAAGAATGTGAAAACCCAAACTGCAATCCGCCCGTTTCCCCTTTTTTATCCCATTTTTCGTGGTATAATACCTTTACAAAGAATGATAAGAGGCGGATCGGAGGCGTCAATATGATTCTGCCGATGAGAAATGGCTGCGGTTTTTTTCCGATAACCGCAAAGGAATTTCCGTTTCCGAAAACTGGGACCTCATCTCAGGCCCTGTAGCCAACGATCAGACGATGCCCGTCATTACTCTTTTTCTGGACGGTTTTTATGATGAACAAGAAACAATCAAGCGGCTGCTTCCGCAGAATTGAAAAGATCAGTATGTATTCAAAACAGCGCTTGCGCTTTCCATGCTTCATTTCACGGAGGTGATCCCCTGTGATTAAAACAAACAGTTTCACACTTGATTATTACAACAAATGCATCATCAAAAGAATCATTGACAAATACGGTCTTGAACCCATGGAGGCGGCGCGCAGCTTCCTTACAAGCGAAACCCACGCCATGCTCGAGGATGAGGAATGCGCCATGTGGGAATTCAGCGAGCGCGCAATATTCGATATGTGGGAAGTTGAACGCGTCACCGGAAACCCGCGCAACTCCGTGTATATCAGTGGAAAATAACTTGAGCAATAAATTAAACTTCTTCCTGTTCTTGATCGAACGGTATGCCTGTCACAAAGGCGTATCTGCGGGTGATGTCATAAAAAAATGGGATCATGTCGAAAGCACGCAAATAATCTTCGAAGGATATCCTGAATATCATACAGAACGTATCGAAAACGCTTTCCGCGATATCGACAACCTTATGGCAACAGTAAATCATGCATGGTAAGTAATTGAATATGCATGACAAAGCCGCAAGCATTGTTTTTATGCTTGCGGCTTTGTTTTCAGGGCGAGGTTTTGCCTCTCCCTTTGTTGGTGCTCACTCCACTCTATATCCACATACCTCACATTTTCCATTTTCTATAAAATGCTTAAAGGTCACGGTTTCTGTCTCTTTTATGCGATATTTCCTCGGGAGAGTATAGTAATGTCTTAAACAATTATAGCAATATGACTTATACACTCTGTTAATAGTATGGTATTCCGGAGTGATTTCACACACTGTATATTCTCCAGTATGCCTAAAGTCAATCATATTTGTATGCTTACATTTTAGTTTCTTTATAATGACAGATTTATACTTTGCCATTCTAAATAGAATCACAATAGGTTTAGTGAAGTGTTTTTTCATAATTATCCTTTTCACCTGTTAACTTAATACGATGAAGGATCGCTATATACTTTTTCCATATTGGAACATGCATTGCCTTCATTCCTTTGATTCCGGCAAGTCACATAAAGCAAATTGATCTAAAGGAATTTTTCTGTTTTGTTCCCTTAATCTTTTACTCCATTTCTTCGCAAGATTAAAGCAGCCTTGATAATAAGGAGCGTACTTGCGAAGCTCTGTTTCTTGAACAATTGGATTATTGACAGCAATAAAGAATCGATACATAAAAAGGTCATCAACAATGCCCAAATGCATTACTTCTCTCTGAACAAGCGCTGCGAACGATTCCAAATACACTAAATAATTTATCAGCGCTTGATGATCTTTCCCCTCGATTTCAATATCTAATTTCAAATTTTCTGGTGAACGGTCTGTACTCTCTCCTACTTTGTAAGCGAACATCTCCAACTTATGCTCTATATCCGTAAAAGCCTTATTATCAATAAATTGTTTGTTTAAGTTGAGGATAAAATTCGCCTCATTGAGATTTTCTGTGCGCTTCAGCTGCATCCAAAAAGTTACAGCCGCAATCAATGTAGATATTGTTCTAACATGTTCAGCGATATCCGGAGTTTCACCTTGAACTTTTATTAACAGAAAGTATACAACTAATAGTGCGATAATAATTATGATGTATTTTCTTTCTCTTTTGCTTACCATGTTATCTTCCTTTCATTCTGTAATTCACCGGAGCAACCAGCATGTTTGCCATTACTTACTCTATTACCTAAACAGACTAGTTCAGATCGAATTTTTGCAGATATGTATTCCTACCTTATCAACTTCCACTTTTGTGCTGAACTATTGTTTTTTTCCCAGATGTGGATATTTGTTCCATTTGCGCTTCCTTTGTTCCAAACATCCAAGCACATATTCGAATTCAATTTTGAAATAATATAGTAATATCCGCCACCCGCATCAACAAGTTTCCATTGCTGAGCATCAGATCCATTAGGAGTATACAGTTGTACATTATTTCCTGAAAGAGCAATGCCGCCGCTTACATCCAATGCCATACCGGAAACAACGCAGGTGATTTTGTAGTATCCGTTATTCAACGGTGTAAAGCGGAACAACTGAGCTTCCGTACCGTTATTTGCATAAATCTGGACATTTGTTCCCGACTTTTTGCTTCCATTTTCTGCATCTAACCTTGCATTTGGTGCACATTGGGGTGAAAGCTCATAAAGACCGCTGATATTGGTTACTGTCAGATTAGGGAAAAGGGTTTGCGATGCAGTTTTACCATCCCTGGAAGAATAGCCACTCCAACCATTCGCAACCGGATTGGTATATCCTGCATAAACATAACCTATTACAGGAGTAGACAGACGGTTTTGCGAATCTACCATACCTAATACCTTATACCAATAGTTTCCAACAGTGTTTTTATATAATCCTTGTACCCAATATCGTTCGTTTTTCTTAGCTGAACGAATATCTGTTGATCTGTTATCTGTGTCACGGCTACACGGAAGCGATTTAATAGTCGTTGCATTGGAGATAACAACCGTTCCACTTGCTTCATATGAAGTACAGTATCTCATATAAGGAATTGAGGCAGTTTTGTTTTCATATTGAAAGTAACCATCAATTGCTTTATAATACGCATCCGTTTTTTTCAGCGTCCAAATTGATGTTTTCCACGGATCGCATACTAAATAGTTACCAGATGAGTCTTTGCCTACAAGACATACATAATGACCATTATTGGAATAAGAACCCTTCCTAAAATGTACGATAACAGGACTGTACCTGCCATTTCCGTTGATATAATTTCTCATTCCTTCTTCAATTGATTTAGGAGTTCTCATTTTTGCAGGAGCCCATTTATCCCAGAAAGTTTCAGGCTCGCCAGTTTCCTTATAACCTAGGTCAAGAATATCCTTCGGTGTTTTATTGACCCCCACATAAGATAACGCCATTGATACGCAAGCCGTCCCGCATTCGCTACCTGCTCGACTCTTCCATTTTGGACCCCAGTAATTAGAAATGAAGAAGTTCTTTTTACCACTATCTTGGCAAACGTATCGTATTGTTCCGCATTCGACGTTCGCATTTTCTTCATATTCTATACGTGCAACAGAAGGTTCTCCCGAAATCGCTGTCAAGGCAAACGCAATTTCCTGTATTGAGATAACAACAATTAAGACAAAAAGGAAACAAGTAAGAAAATGCCTTAACGGAGACATATGATTCATATTCTTTCCCCCAATTCTTTAGTGCATGTTTAGCTTTGAAATAACCCATTAACTAATATTCATTTATCTGATATCAGCATACTTTATGTATTCTCGCTTCAATCATATCATTTCCTTCCCTACGCCTCATCAAATTTCATGAGTATCCAATCATTGTTGTCGTCCCGTTTGTATCCACACATCTCGAGTAGAAGATCGGCTAACCAACAGCCGAATGTATTAGCGTAATGAGTATAATAATATAAATCCGCCATCTCTTCTGCTTTAATGGGAACATCACTCTCGCGTAATGGAATTAATCTCCTATACTCTGCTTCTCTTTTGTTAGTAACTTCTGCGTATTTTTCAAGTCTAAAAGCCATTCCCTCATTATTATCAAAAAATTCTTTTGCATCACGTTTTGCAGCTCTTATTGCTGTAAGTTCAACATCATTCATATTGTATCCACCCGTTTTATTATGCATATTCATTGATTTCACTTTTGGCATCACATTTTCCAAATGTTCGCGTAAAAACGCACAAGTATTCATCAATAACTTACCATAACTCAATCATCATATACTGTTCATATTATATCTCATATGTTGTGTATTTGCAATCCTCATGATTTCTTTTTTACAGACCAAATGTTTCGTAAAATGTTTTAGGAGCATTTTACTTGGAGGACATACAAATGGATACAAAGACACGAATAAAAGAGCTTATGGACGCACGCGGATGGACGATTTATGAACTATCAAAACGCTCCGGTTTATCTCAAACCACAATATCCAACATGTGGAAGCGCAATACTGGCCAACTATTCCCTCCCTGCTCGCGCTTTGCAATGGTTTCGGAATTACGCTCTCGCATTTTTCGCAGAAGGTGATATGGTGGAGCTTACACCGGAGCAAAAGGCCTTCTTTACCCGATGGGCCGCATTGTCATCAGAACAAAAGGAAATATTGATGAATCTGGTAAGCTCGATGAAATAAACTCACACATCAAAATAACAGAGCCGCAAGCTTTTAGTGCTTGCGGCTTTCTATATGTCTTGCTGCGTAACTGTATCGCTTGATTGAGCGTTTCAATACGGCGGGAGCAAGCCCCCGCCCTACTGATTGGCGAAAAAATGGATACAGATAAGGGAGCTGCTTTTTGGCAGCTCCCCCTTGTGATTATTTAGCTCATTCTGAAGTCAATCTCTCTGGGCGGGATTTTGGTTAAGCGGATTTCTTCGAGAAGCTCGGGGGTGACGGTTACGCCCTTCTTTTTGGCTTCACGGTTGGCTTCCATGCCGAACCAGAGGTCGGTTAAGGAGGTTTCGCCTTCTCGGATGGTGGCGTGCTGCTCTGTGAAAAGCTCCTCTAAGAAGTCGTAGTTTCCGATTTCGTAGGCGGCCATGCCGGCGAAGAGACGGCTGCGGTCGTCCTTTTTGGTGATTTCGGAAGCATTTACGAAGGCGTCCCAGGATTCCTGGAACCTCTTGGCTTTATTGAGAAGCTGGAGATACTCGCGCTTATAGGCGGCGTCCAGTTCGTCTCCGCCGACTTCGCAGGCTTTTTTCATAAGGGCGATGGCTTCGTCTTCGTCGCCCTTGCGAAGCGCGATCTGGCTACGGTTTCTAATGGCCTGCGGACGGAGCTTGGCGTTTTTGACGCCCTTAAAGCAGGCTTCGGCCTTGTCAAGGTCGCCGTTTTCAAACGCCATAACGCCCAGCATGAGCTTCGAAGCGCAGGAGGTGTCGTTTTCAAGCATCTCGCGCCATTCCTCGGCCACCATGAAGGAATCGCCCTTGAAGCAGGCGAGCTTGCCCTTTTTAAGCAGGCTCATCCACGGCTTCTGTTCGTCCGTCATGGAATTGTCCGGGAATTCGTAGCCCGCGGGAACGGGCTTTGCGCCGACCTTTTCGCGGCGGTTTCTTTCAAGCGAGCCCCAGCCGGTGCCCTTGTAAATGATTTCCAGCTTGCCGTCGAACAGCTCGTTGGCTTTCTTTTCGATGGCGAGGAGCTCGTCGTCGGAAAGAACGCCCATGGTGATTTCGCGGGCGAGGTCGCGGGAATCGTGCCACTCTTCAAACAGCGCTTCGGGCTTATCCGCCTGCGCGCAGGAGAAGGCCTGCGTGAAGGAGATCGTGCTGTTGGCGCCGATTTCGTAGCCGTGCACCTGAGACGGGGCGAGACCGGCCTGAAGCTCGATGTAGTCGCCCTGACCGGGTTCGCTTAAAAAGTCGCACCAGAAGCGGCCGCCTCTGCCCTTGCCCCAGCAGAACATTTTTCTGTAGCGAAGGGGCTGGGTGCTCTTTTCAAAGAACATGTAGCCGTCCTTGTAGGAAATCGCTTCCCACGGACAGACAGTCTTGGAAGAGGTCTGGAAGAAATATTCGCTGGAACGCGGGATGCGCATGGAATAGGACGCGTCGAAATCGGCGTGCTCCACGCCGTCTGCATCCGTATAATACGGCATTTTGGCGTGGCCGAAGCCGTTGGCGATGTACTTGATCCTGTCGGGATCGCTGTCGTCCTTGATCCAGTCCTGATAGAACACTTCGTCCGTTTCGCTGAACACGCGCGCTTCCTCGGTTTCGATGACGGCGGTGTTCGTCCACCAGTACATGGGCTTTACAAAGTCGTCGTCGTTTACGATGCGAACGTGGGCGACGAGCGCCTTCGCGCCGTCCGGCAGATGGAAGTCGATCGACCAGAAAAGGTTCTTTTGGCGCTCGTAATCATACATGCGCAGGAAAGGCGCTTCGCCTTCCTTCTCGACCTTGGCAAAGAACATGGGGCTGCAGGTGGAGAAGGTATGACCCAGCTGTGACACATTCCACTCCACGCCGCCGCTGGTCCATGCATCGCGGATGGCGAGGTTGGCGGGCTGGAATACGGGGTTGGTGAAAAGAATGGGGCGGTTTGCCTTTTTGTCGGTGAGGCTGTAGAGCTTGCCGCCCAGCCACGGGAGGAATACCGCTTCGATGTATTCGTTTTCCATAACGATGACGTCGCGGGCGATGGGATCCCTCGCGCGGGAATACACATCCTGCATGCGATACGGAAGCACGCGCGTTCCGCAATCGCGGCCCAGCGTTTCGTTATCCTCATGCGGGAGGAGCGAGCCGTTGCTCTTTACAACGCGGTTTTTCTCTGCGTCGCGAAAGCGCGGCAGCGGATTTTCATAAACGCCCTCGGGACCGGGAATAATCATTTTTCTAAGTTCGATGGTCATTCTCTTTTTCCCCCTCCGTTATCGGTTCAAATCTTATTTGAAAGGATTCTCCTTGGGATAGGGCAGGCTCGCGGGCTGGTTGTAGTTGATCTTCTCAACGCCGAGAAGAGAAAGAACGTTGAAGATCTGCTTTCCGACATGGCCGAACGCAACAGCGCCGTGATGCGGATAGCCGTCGCCAATCAGAACGTAGCGATAGAAGCGGTTCATCTCGGGAATGCCGAATACGCCGATGCCGCCGAAGGACTGAGTGGCTACGGGCAGTACCTCGCCCTGAGCGACGTAGGCCTGAAGCTTCGAGTCCTTATTGGCCTGCAGGCGGAAGAAGGTGATGTCGCCGGGGATGATGTCGCCTTCGAGGGTGCCGCGCGTGATGTCGGGCTCGCCGCCGTTTTCGAGGCCGCGGTTCATGATCAGCTGATACTTCATCGTGCCCTTGGTCAGGCGGCAGATGGGCGTATTTCCGCAATGGAAGCCCATGAATACTTCGTTGGCGCGATAGTCAAATTTGCCCTCGATGGACTCTTTGTACATATCGGCGGGAACGGAGTTGTTGATGTCAAGCAGGGTTACGGGCTCGCCGGTGATGCAGGTGCCGATGAATTCGGACAGCGCGCCGTAGATATCAACTTCGCATGCTACCGGGATGCCCATGGCGGTTAAGCGGCTGTTGACATAGCAGGGAACAAAACCGAACTCGGTCTGGAACGCCGGCCAGCACTTGTTGGCCATGGCGACGTACTTCGCGGTTCCCTTGTTCTGTTCGATCCAGTCGAGCAGGGTCAATTCATACTGCGCAAGGCGCGGGAGAATGCCGGGCATCTTGTTGCCTTCGCCCAGCTCCTCTTCCATTTCCTTGATCTTCGCGGGGATGCGGGGATCGTTGGCATGAGCCTTGTAGGCGGCCAGAAGGTCCAATTCGCTGTTTTCCTGAACGTTGATGCCAAGGCCGAAAAGCGGCGCGATGGGCGCGTTGCAGGCGAGGAAGTCGAACGGACGGGGGCCGAAGGTGATAATTTTCAGATCCTTAACGGCGATCAGCGCGCGGGCAACGGGCGCCCACTCGATGATCATATCGGCGCATTCTTCGGCAGTGCCTACGGGATACTCAGGAATGTAGGCGGTGATGCCGTTGAGCTTTAAGTTATAGGAGGCGTTCAGCATGCCGCAGTAGGCGTCGCCGCGCTCGCTGGAGAGAACCGCGATGTTTTCTTCCGCAGCGGCTACATACATCGTGGGGCCGCCGAACATCTTGGCGATCAGGGTCTCGGGGCCTTCGGGGCCGAAGTTTCCAAGGTAAACGACAAGAGCGTTGACCTTCGCCTTTTTGATCTCGTCATAGGCTTCCTGAACGTTTGCGTCAATGCCGCCTTCGATGATGGTCTTGATTTCGGCGACTTTCAGGCCTTTCTTTTTCAGGGACTTAACAACGGCGCTTCTTCTGCGCTCGGCAAGCTCGATCGGGAAGCAATCGCGGCTTACAGCAACAATACCAATTTTGACTTCGGGCAGATTGATCATGATTCTTCTCCTCCGTGATTAGATTATTTGTCAAGGCATGCCGCCGGCACGCCCAAGTTCCACATGTTATAATTATAACACGGAGCAAACAACTGTCAAGATGGATTTGTTCCAATTTTACGATTGACCGGGCTCAAATTTTAATGATATGATAAAAATAGGATGTTTTGCTGACAAAACGTCCCTCTAAAGCGTCTATAATATGGAAGCTGTTTCAGAAGGAAGATATTTGATGAACGAAAAAGATTACAGGGATAAAATAGAAAAAGTATATCAGGCGCTTTTCAGAATCGCCCTTGGCATACTGCGCAACGAACAGGACGCCGCCGACTGTTTGCAGGAGGCGGTCTTTAAGGGCTGGATCAAGCGAAAGCAGCTCAAAAATCCCGAAAGCTTTCGCACATGGATGACGCGCATCACGATTACGGAAGCCAGAAATCTGCAAAGAAAATTGATCCGCCAAAGAAAAACGCCGCCCGCGCCCGCGCCTCGGATATCAACGGGCGTTCGCAGCGCGCTTTTTTCCATTCCCGAGAAATACCGCATTGTGCTGATTCTTTTCTATATGGAAGGCTATTCAACGCGTGAAATCGCCCAAATGCTCCAGATCCCGGAAGGAAGACTGCGCGAACGCATGCGCGCAGGCAGAGAAAAAATAAGGAGGCTGATGGAAGATGGCGAAAATTGATCCCGTATCCCAATATATCCGTGAATCCTTCTTGGATTCTTCGCCCATTGCCGAAGCCGCCGCAGGCCGCGCGCTTAAACGCATAAAAAGGCGCGAGGCAATAAATCGCCTTGCCTGCGTCCTTCTTCCCGTTGCTTCGATCCTTTTGATCCTTTTTCTTCTGATTCCGGGCGGCGTTCAAGCGCCGAAGGACGATATTTTGTCGTCCCCGACGTCCTCCCCCGCAGCGCAGCCTCAGCCGCCTGAAGCCGGAACGGTTTTCGTATCGGAAGACGATCCCTATTACCACGCGTTTGAAGACTGCGCCGGCATAACAGGCGAAACAGAGCCGCTCATGGAGCGCGTGGCAAGGCTTTCGGGCAAATATGCCTGCGCTGTGTGCTGCGAATTTGAAACCAAAAAGCCTCTCGTCGAGGCAATGTCCATCGGCGATATTTTGATATTGCGGTATGAGGATGAATATCTGTATGAGCCGGAATTGACGGGCGTGTTCGGGTTCAGCTATCCGACTTCCTTGGAAGGAGAGGACGCGCTTTTGAAGGTTAGCAAATATCTGCACGCAAAGCGCTATATTGATTTCATAAACAGCGCCTGTCAAAATAAGAGCGCATCCCTTCTGGCAAGAACGCCGGGTATTCTATATCTGTTCCCGGGCGAAACAGCTTCTGACATAAACGATCCATATCAGGCGTCTTTAAAATATCCGGATCAAAAGGAATTGTCAAGCCGCTATATCGCTTCGTCCCACTATGCGCTCTATTTCCCGGATTTTAAAACGGAAAAGACCATCAGCGCATACGGAAGAGTCAACGGGATTGAATTAACCCTTCAGATGGATGGCGATATCGTCCGCTCTACAGACTCGTTCACCATGCAGACCATCGAAGATATCGCTTCATTCGATGTGCGCCGTATTGATGAAGAAAGCCTCCGACATTCATCCGAAGCGGGAGATCTCCCATATTCTGTATACCATACCCAAAACGAATATGTGCTTGTTCTAAAAGAAAAGCATGCCGATCCGTATTTGCTTGAAAATGTAACCCTTCGAATCGGCGAAACCGAATTTACCGTAAACGGGTACATGGACTTATCCGGCGATTGGGAAGCGCTGGACGAGCAATGCGCAGTTTACGCCCTCATCCTGACCGAAAAGGAAGCTGATGACATCATAAACGGCGCCGACATCGCGCTTGAGCATTTGAATTTTGCTAGAATCGCATCCGAATCCGGCTACGCCTACACCCCCGTTCAGTACGGCACGGGCGCATACGGCGTGATGGACGCAAGCGGCGAATTTGTAATCGCGCCGGAATATGAAAATGCATGGTCCTATCAGGATTTAAGCGGCTTAAATGCCATCGGCGTGACCGGGCCGATTATTCTTAAGGATTATGCCGGAACGATTTATCTCTACGACGGCGAAACGCTTGACGAGATTGCATGGTATTCCATGGACGGGGCAAACAGCATAGGCTACGCCTTCCCGCGCTCCAAGCGCAATTCATTCAATATATCAAGCTCCGGCATATACGAATTCAGGCGCGACGAGGGCGTGTATCTTCTAAGCCACACGGGCGAGGTATTGATGTCGTTTTTGTATGATGAAAGCGGCAACTACGAAAACAACCTCTACTACTCGCCTACCTTCCTTCACGAAACCGTTGGTTATCCCGATCGCATCGTGCTTTACGAGCAGAAGGGAAGCTACGTGCCCGATCGCATGTGGATCGCAGATTTAAACGGCAATCGCATTTCAAGGGATTTCGAACGGCTCATTCCGCTCACATGGTCTGAAAGCGGAGCGCTTTTTATCACAGTGACCTATGACCGCGAACTGGCGGAAAAGAATTTTTATCTTCCCTATTACGAAAAAGGTTTGCCGTTTTCAGGCTATGAGACCGATCCATCCTTCCGCTTGGGTCTTGTTGATCAAAACGGGAACGAGGTCGCCGAATGCAAATATATTGCGCTTGAAATCATCGAAGATCTGCTTTATCTGACAGAGGAAAACGGCGAGAAGAGAATGATTGAGCTCATTCACTAAAAAATGAAATCGCAACGCCAATTCTTTATATAAATTTCGCGGGCATGCTTTGCATGCCCGCGCTTTTTAAAACAGCCATTTCCCCCACGTTCTTCTCCATGCGTCCGAAAACCGTTCGCGGTCTACAGAAGCAGCCGTTACCACGGGGATTTTTGCAATCGTTCTTCCGTTTCTTATGACGTCTACGCTTCCGATTTCGCGCCCCTTGTCAAAGGGCGCGCGAATGGAGCTGGGAAGATTGGGCGAAAGCTCGATATCCGCCGTTTCGGATTTGTTCATGAGCAGGTGAAGATCGCCGTTTAATTCAAGGGGAACGCTTTCTTCCCTTCCCCCCGTCACCTTCATGCCGCCTTTGATGCGCGTGCCCTTTTCGGCGATTGCCGTCACGCGATAGTTAGCAAAGCCGTAATCCATCATATCCTCCGCGACGGAAAAGCGCGTTTTGCCTGCGTCGGCGCCGAGTACCACAGCGACCAAACGCATACCGCTTCGTTTGGCGGTTGCCGATATGCAGTAGCCCGCCTCATTGGTAGAGCCGGTTTTGCCGCCGTCACAGCCGTCGTATAAGCGAATCAGGCGGTTGGTATTCGTTAGCTGCGTAATTCTTCCGTCGTGGTGATCGAGATTATCCATCCAGACGGTGGAATATTTGTAGTAAACGTCCTTACCGAACAGCGCCTGCGACATAGCGGCGACGTCTCTGGCCGTCGTATGCTGACCGCTTTCCGGAAGCCCCGTGCAGTTTTTAAATACCGTGTCCGTCATGCCAAGCTCTTTGGCGCGCTTGTTCATTTCCTGAACGAACAAGTCCTCGCTGCCGTAGATATGCTCGGCAATCGCGACCGCCGCGTCGTTGGCGCTTGCAACAACAGCGCTTTTTAAAAGAACATCCAGCGTCTGCACCTCGCCCGTATCCAAAAGCGCCTGAGAGCCGCCCATGCCGGAGGCGTTTTTTGAAATGCTCACGCTGTCGGATAATGAAACGCGCCCATTTTCGACAGCCTCTATGCACATTAAAATCGTCATCATTTTCACAATCGAGGCAACCGGCCGCTTTTCATCGGCGTTTTTTTCAAAAATAACCTGTCCGCTGGACGCTTCCATTAAAAGCGCGCTTTTGCAGTTCACGCTGATGGACGTGCCCTCGACAAGCGGCGACATCGATAAAGCAGCCTGTGCGCTTTTTGCCGTTATCAGACAAACAAAAAGCGCACAGGCCAAAAATCTTTTTATTCTGCGCATTTTCCGCACCCTCCCGAATGGTTTTGATGCATCATACGCATGCGGCTTTTAAAAGATACCGAAAATCATGAAAGTCCCGGAATCTGCGCGTCTACCCCCTCTGCGCCCAGATAGCAGCGGAAATTTTCCAGCATTTTCAAAACCGCTTTTTTCATGTGAGGCGTGATTTTCACATTTTCCTCCCACCGCCACATTTTTACAACAAGCCTTCCGCCGCGGTAGGGCTCGGGCTCAAAGCGGGCGATAAATCGGTCTTTATAGAATACCGGCAACACATAATAGCCGTATTTGCGTTTTTCTTTGGGCGTATACACTTCCCAGGTATAGTCGAAATCAAAAATCCGCTTTACGAGCTTTCTGTCCCACATGAGGTTGTCCAGCGGAGCGATTGCGCGAGCGGCGGAAGATACCGGAGCGGTTGAATCCACCAGCGGAAGATTTTCGCATGGAATATAGTAGCGTTCGCCCTCCACGTTGATTTCAACGATCCGTTTCTTTTGAAGGAGCGCTTCAAACGCCCGGTTGCGCTCGACGGCTTTGAAATTTTCAATGCCCAAAAACGCGTCGCTCGGGCCCTTGCGAAGCATGCCTACGGCGCGGATTCTGCGAAGGGTTTGCCATTCAAAGTAGGATTCTTCGGTTTCGTTCGGATCGTCCTTGAAAAGAATATCCTTCGAAAAATATTGATCGGCAAAATCGTAGTATCGCCTTGCGCCGTCCTTGTGGTGGATGGTGAGTTCGCCCGTCATCCACATGCTTTCAAGCGCGGCGCGGGACAGACGCGTTGCGCCCCACGGCCACGCGACCTTCCGCTCCATCCCGATATCGTCTGAGGAAACCGGGCCCTTTTCGCGGATGATCTTTCTTACGTCTTCAAACGCGCTTGTAATTTCCGGGTTTTCCCTGTACCACCATACGGTTGTTCTGCGAAGGCGCTCCAGATACGGATAGTCTTCCACGGGATAGATGCAGAGCATCTTGTCAAAGCCGTCCACAAGCGTGCGCTTTTGATAAAGTTCCTTTTGAAGCTTTTCGGGCTTGTAGTTTTTGAGTCTGCTTTGCAAAACAAGATCGGGATTTCTGCCCACGACGTTCAGGGGATCGTACTGTACGGCTTGAAGTTTTCGAACGACCTCATACACATTTTTGTTTTTCGAAAAGTGCAGGCGCGCAAGATACTTACGCGCCTCAGAAACAGTATACACTTTATCCATAATGCTTCTCCGTTTGGGTCAGCTCTTTCAGTATTGCAATCAGCGCTCTTTTCCCGCCCTGCGCGTTTGCGCCCACGCAGCTGGGGCAGCCGTTTTCGCAGGGACAGGCGACGAGCATTTCAAGCGCTTCCTCGAAAAGCTGCATGTCCATTTCGTACACGCGGTCGGAAAGGCCCACGCCGCCGGGGATGTGATCGTACAGATACACGGTGGGCTGCTCGCTGAAGGGGTCTTTTACGTGATAAACCACGCTGATGTCGGTAGTGGCGCACATCAGATGCATGGGCGCGATGTGGCGGATTAAGTATGCCAGCGCAACCATAGCCGTCTTCATTTCGTCTTTTCCGTATTTATTTTCAAGACCCTCGGGCAGCGTCCACCAGCAGGCCGAGGTCTGCATTTCAAGCTCGGGCAGCGTGACCGGGCCCCAACCCAGATTTTCATGGGTGTCAAAGCGGATTTTCTTAAAGAGGGTAACGATGGAAGAAACCAGAACCTCGCCCCTGTGCTTTCGAAGACTTCCTGCCGGCGCGTCTTCAAATTCATCCAGAACCTTTAAGCTCGTGGTGAGATCCGCGTCCGTATAATAGCCCACGTCCACCTGACGGATGTAGGCTTTTTTGTCATCGAAATCGAGATCTTCCACCTGATACTGCCTGCCCTCGTGCATGTAAATGGCGTATTTGTGAAGAAGCATCGGCACGGTAAATCGGTCCATTTCGCCGATTACCCTGTGCTTTTTAGGATCGGTGATATCGACAATCAGGAAATTCTGGTCGCTTGCGCTTCTAAGATTTATGCCGGCCTGCGGAAATTCCTCCGCCATCCAGTACCACTTGCCGTTTACCCGGCGCAGGATGTTCTGATCGGAAAGATAGCTTAAAAGCTCCTCCGTCTCCTCCACGTCGCCGAATTTTTCCCCTTCCATAAAGGGAAGCTCGTAGCAGGCACACTTTAAGTGATTTAAGAGGATAAACAGGTTGTTCGGATTGATATACGCCCTTTCCGGCGACTGACCGAAAAAGTATTCCGGGTGCGTGATGATATACTGGTCGAGCGGATTGGAGCTTGCGACCAGAATCATTAAAGCCTCGTTGCTTCTGCGCCCGGCTCTTCCCGCCTGCTGCCAGGTGCTTGCAATGGTTCCGGGATAGCCGCACATGACGCATGCGTCAAGCTGACCTATGTCAATACCAAGCTCCAGCGCGTTGGTGGAAACGACCATGTCCACATTGCCAGCTCTAAGCTCACGTTCGATTTCGCGCCTGAGCGTGGGAAGATAACCGCCCCTGTAGCCCCTTACGCGCGCGGCGTTGCCCAAGGGATCACGCACGAGGTCTTTTCCGTACCTCAAAAGCACTTCAACCGCAAGGCGGGATTTGGCAAACACGATGGACTGAACGCCGGATAAAATCAGCTTCTGCGAAATATCGCGCGTTGCGGGAATGCTGCCTGCGCGGATGCCGAGCTGCTTATTGATGACCGGGGGATTATAGAACACAACGTGCTTTCTGCCCGCAGGCGCGCCGTTGTCGTCGATCATTTCCATTTTCTTCCCGACCATGCTTTCGGCAAGCTCCTTGGGATTCTGAATGGTTGCCGAGCAGCAGATAAAGGTCGGATTCGCGCCGTAAAACGCGCAGATTCTTCTTAAACGTCTTAAAACATTTGCAAGATTTGAGCCAAACACGCCGCGATACGCGTGGATTTCGTCGATCACGACGTATTTGAGATTTTCAAAAAGATGCACCCATTTGGTGTGATGCGGAAGGATGCCCTGATGCAGCATATCGGGATTGGTGACAACGACGTGCCCCGCCTGACGGATGGCGGTTCTTGCGCTTGCGGGCGTGTCGCCGTCATAGGTGTAGGCCTTGATCTCCTCGCCCATGGCTTCGATCAAATCGTAAAGCTCGCTCACCTGATCGCTTGAAAGCGCCTTGGTCGGAAAAAGATACAAGGCGCGCGAAGCCTTGTCCCTGATGATCGCATTTAATACGGGCAGGTTATAGCACATCGTCTTCCCGCTGGCGGTGGGCGTTACGACGACAAAATCGCGGCCTTCGCTTGCCAGATCGACAGCCTTTCTCTGATGCACATACAGCTTATCAATTCCGCGCGCAGAAAGCACGCGCCTGACCTTCTCGTCCATATCGTCCGGGAAGGGCGCGTAACGAGCCGCCCTTGGCGCAATTTCCTGCCAATGGGTGACGTTTTCCATAAAGCGCCTGTCGCTTTTGAGGCTTTTGATGAAATCGGTAAGCTGCATAAAGTATTAGTCCTTCAAAAAGAGTATTTCGGTGTTTAAAACGGCTTCTTCGATGAGCGCTTCAAGGTCGAGGCGCTTTTCTTCCTTTTCCACCTTGTCGATTTTGGGTTTCGTCACGGGATGGCGCGGCGTAAATACCGTGCAGCAGTCCTCATACGGCAGGATGGAGGTTTCATAGGTGTCGATTTCCTCGGCAATGCGGATAATGGACAGCTTGTCCATACCGATTAAGGGGCGGAACACAGGCATGGTGGCAACCGCGTCCGTACAGGCGAGGGCTTCCATGGTCTGGGAAGCCACCTGCCCTACGGATTCGCCGGTGATCAGGGCAAGACAGTTGTTTTCATGCGCAATGCGGTCGGCGATTCGCATCATGGCTCTGCGCATAATGACGGTTCCAAGGCCGTCTTCGCACTTTTCGTGAATTTCCATCTGAATTTTGGTGAACGGCACCATGTGAACGCGCATGCCGTATTCATATTCGCCCACCTTTTTGGCAAGCGTCAGAACCTTTTCCTTTGCGCGCTCGGAGGTATAGGGCGGGGACGCGAAGTGGATAGACTGAACATGCACGCCGCGCCTCATGATCTGATAGCCCGCGACGGGAGAATCAATTCCGCCGGACAGAAGCAGCATGGCGCGGCCGCTGGTTCCCATGGGAAGGCCGCCGACAGCCATGATTTCGGTATTACAGAGGTAGGCATGGTCGCGGATATCGACCTTCATGATGATTTCGGGTTTGTGAACGTCCACAACCAGCTTGTCATTTTCCTCCAAAACCGCTTCGCCAACCTTGGCGGCAAGCTGCTGGGAATTGAGCGGGAACTTTTTATCGCTTCTTCTGCAGATGACCTTGAAGGAGCCTCTCATGCCCTTCATCATCTCGGCTGCCTGACGGCAGATGGCTTCAAGATCCTTTTCCATTTCAATGGCGGGGCTCACGGAATAGATGCCGAACACTTTTCTCACGCGCTCGGCGCATTCGTCCATATCGGCGGCGTTGGCGACATAAATGCGGCTTTCCGCCATCCATACATGACCGCCGATATCCTCAACAGCCTTTCTCACATTGTCGACAAGCGCTCTTAAAAAATACGGGCGGTTGTTTCCCTTTAAATGTACCTCGCCGAAACGGGCTAAAAGAACTCTGCGCATAAATCCCTTATCTCCTTTTAAAACGCTTGAGAAGTTCGTATTTCACTTTCACGACTTCGGCGGCGTAGTTGATTTCTTCCAATGTGGTATACGGTGAAAGGCTGAAGCGGAGCGCCCATTCCGCCTTTTTGGCGGGAATCCCCATTTCGGTCAGAACGCGGCTCACCTTCATTTTCTTGCTGGAGCAGGCGCTGCCGGTGGATGCGAAAACGCCCTCTTCCTCAAGCGCGTGCAGCATAACCTCGCCCCTTACGTCGGGAAAGCCGAAATTGACGATGTGCGCGGCGGCGCTTTCGGGCTCGGGGCCGTTGATGATCAGCCCCGGAACGGCGCTTTTGAACGCCTCGATCAGATGAAGCTTCTTCTCCATGAGCGATTCGCGAAAGCCGCTTATCGCCTTCATTTCCTTGATCGCCTGCATAAGACCGAAAATGCCGGGCGTGTTTTCCGTGCCGCTCCTCAGCCCATCTTCCTGCCCGCCGCCAATGTGCGCGGGGCTGAGTCTTACGCCTTTTCTCACAACCAGCGCGCCCACGCCCTTGGGGCCGTGAATTTTATGCGCGGAGAGCGTGTAAAGGTCGCACAGTGAAAAATCCATTTCCGTGCGCAGAAAGCCCTGAACGCCGTCGATGTGCAGAAGGGTTTTATTTCCCTTTTCGCGAACCAGCCGAGAAAGCCTGTTTACATCCGTAATCGCGCCGGTTTCATTGTTGACCTGCATCACGCTTACGAGCGCGAGCCCCTTTTCAAGCTCATCGCCCAGCTGATCAAAATTAATTTCGCCCTTTTCATTCACGCCGATTTTGATAATCTCAGCGCCCAGCTTACAAAGCGCCTCCGCCGCTTCCAATACGCTCGGATGCTCCACGCTTGAAACCGCAATTCTGACAGGCGGCCTTGATACGCCGAACACGCCGAAAAGCGCTAAATTGTTCGATTCCGTGCCGCCGGATGTGAAAATCACGCGCGCATCCTTTGCGTTTATAGATTTTCGAATTTCATCGCGGCAAGCATTCAGTTTCTTTTCTACCTGAAGCGCTTCCTTGTAAAGCGAGGAGGGATTATAATACATTTCCGCCATACTGTCCGCCATTTCGCGGATCACGCCGTCCGACGGTTTTGTCGTCGCGCTGTTGTCCAGATACGCCTGCATGCGCTTATCGCCTTTCTGCAAGAAAAGCGGAACGCCCCTTCGAAGCAATGCGAAGAAGCATCCCGTTTTCATTTAGTTTTTCGCTTTTCTCAGCCCTGCCATACGCCGAAGTTCAGATAACCGCGGCTGTTGATCATATCAAGCATTTCCTGACTGGGCTCGATGATTACCAAGTGTCTTACGCCGTTTTTGCTGAAATAGAGGTAGGTGAGATTCGCGCCTCTGTTTAAGAACCAGTTGTGACGCTTGATGTTTTTATCGCTCAAATAGCGATTAAACGAGGGATGATTGACAGAGCCGATGCTGTCGACGATTTTCATGTTGATCTCGCTTAAATATCTGCGCTTGGAATTGTTGAGCACCATTGAAATATCCAAAACGCCGTTGGTGAACGTGTATTCATATTCAACGCGAAGGCCGTCCTTTTTAATCCACAAAAGCGCGGCAAGCGCGATCATAATCAAGGAAACGATGAGACTGCCCCATGCAAACGCGCCGGAGCCGATGGTGTTTAAAGCCGCCTGCATCATGAAAATGCCGATCACGCCGAAAAAGACGAGCATCGTCCATGCCAGGTAATAAGTGAAATTTGCAAAGCCGTTCCGCTTTCTTACGACGATTTCTTCCTTGAAATTATCCATTGCCATAGAGATTACACCCTCCAATAAATAAATGTCTGACAGATCATACTAAATCTATTATAGCATACTTTTCTTATCTTTCATAGCAAAAATTCATTTTTCATGTTTTTTTCACTTTGCGTTCTGTTATAGCGAAAAGAACGGCCGAAGGAACGCTTATTTTTCGTTTTTCTGTGTAAATTTCTTGTATTTATGCGCAAAATCCGTTATACTGAAACCATTCAGGAAAGGAGTGAAACCATTATGGAATTGATACGCTCAACACCCGGCGCATTGGGTATTCCTCCGAAGGCCGTCACCGCCTTCTTAAGCGCAGTAAACCAGAAGGATCTTGGGCTTCATTCGTTTATGCTTGTAAGGCACGGCGCGGTCGCCGCAGAGGGCTGGTGGAAGCCCTACAGCCCCGATTTTGTGCATATGCTGTTCTCGTTAAGCAAATCCTTCACCTCCACCGCCGTGGGCTTTGCCTGTCAGGAAGGGCTTTTGTCCATTGAAGACAGTGTGGTTTCCTTCTTTAAAGGCGAGCTGCCCGCGCCTCCGTGCGAAAACATGCTGAAAATGAAGGTGAAAAATCTTCTGACCATGGGAACAGGGCACTCGAAAGAGCCTCACGCCCTTAACGGAGAAAAATGGTCGTATAACTTTCTGACCTCTTATGTTGACAAAGAACCCGGAAGCATTTTCACCTATAACACGCCCGCAACCTATATGCTGTCCATGATCGTTCAAAAGGCGACGGGACAGAAGGTATTTGATTACCTGAAGCCGCGCCTGTTTGATCCGCTGGGCATAAAAAACATCTGGTGGGAGGAATCCCCGGAGGGCGCGAATACCGGCGGCTACGGCTTAAACGTTCATACGGAGGACATCGCTCGATTCGGTCAGTTCCTTTTAAACAAAGGTCAAGTTGACGGAAAGCAGCTTTTGAATCCCGAGTGGATCGATATGGCGACCTCCAAGCAGATTTCAAACGGCGACCCCAATGAAGACAGCGACTGGTCGCAGGGCTACGGCTTCCAGTTCTGGCGGTGCAAGCGCGACGGCGTATACAGAGGCGACGGCGCGTTCGGACAATACTGCGTCGTCATGCCCAAGCAGGACGCGGTGCTCGCCGTCACCAGCGGCTCAAACGATATCGGCCAGATTCTTAATGAAGCATGGACGCATCTTCTGCCCCAGATGGGCGAAGCATGCGCTGATGACGGCCTTGACGAAATGAACGCCGCAATCGAAGCGCTTTCTATCCCCCTTCCCGAGGGCGACAGGAATGTGGGCGTCGAAAGCGCGGAATATGCCCTTGCGGCAAATCCGCTGGGGCTCAAATCGCTTAAGGTAACCGCGGAAGAAAACTCGGTGAAGCTTGCGTTAACCTACTGGCAGGAGCAAACCTATCAGAAAAACGAGGAAATTCCCTTCGGCATCGGACAGTGGATTGAAAACGGCAATGGATTCGGACATACCTTTGCCGCATGCGCAAAAAACGAGGACGGAAGCGTCCATTTTAAATTCATCCTTGTCGAAACGCCGTTCATCCGCGAAATAAAGCTCGCCCAGCACGAAAAATTTGCCGAAATCGCCGTCAGGCAGAACGTCGGATTCAGTCCCATAGACCTCAACCTGATCGGAAAGAAAATCGGATAGCGTTCCATAAGAAAGTCCCCGGCAGCTGCCGGGGACTTTCTTATGGAACATTATCCTGCAAGCTCAACCGCCCTGCCTTCGGAAAGCGATTTTTTGCAGTCAATCTGTCTTTGATTTCTCGATCCTCTGAATCTGAGCTCCAGCGTTCTTTCAGCCAGTATAAACGGTCCGTCAATCAGAACATCCGTGTTGCTCAGAAGCTCCAGAATGTCTTTATCCGTTTCGGCTTTTTCCATCAGCTCCTCAAACGTCCATCCCGAGTAGGCCCAGACGTTCAAGCCCAATTTTTTCGCGGCTTGGGCGAGACACAAGCATGCCTTCGGCTGACAGAAGGGATCGCCTCCGGTCAGGGTTATTCCGTCCAACAGCGGATTGTCTTCCATCATCTGAATGATTCTGTCCGTATCGACTTCTTTTCCGCCGTCAAAGGGATGGGTTTTGGGGTTGTGACAGCCCGGACAACGGTGCGGACAGCCCTGCGTAAAGACGGCCAGGCGAAAGCCCGGCCCGTCTACGATAGAGTCATTTTCAATTCCGGCGATTCGAATGATCATTCTTCCGTCACCTTGTGCTTGGTTCTGTCCTTTTCCTCGGCGCGCTTGGCGTTGTTCCACTTGTCGAGCGTTCCGACTAAATAGCCGGTGATTCTGCGGATGCGCTCAAACTGAACATTGTCTTCGCTTCTTCCGCAATTGGGGCAGGTGTCGCCGATGATGCCGTTGTAGCCGCAGATGGGATCGCGGTCTACGGGATGATTGATGGAGCCGTAGCCGATGCCGGCTTCCTTCATCAGGCGAACGATCTTTTCAAACGCTTCCAGATTCTGGCTGGTATCGCCGTCAAGCTCCACGTAGGAGATGTGTCCCGCATTGGTCAGCTCATGATAGGGCGCTTCCAGACGAATCTTCTTGGCTGCGCCGGTCGAATAGTATACCGGAACATGGAAGGAATTGGTGTAATATTCTCTGTCGGTAACGCCGGGGATCACGCCGAACTTCTCGCGGTCGATGCGCACGAAGCGGCCGGAAAGGCCCTCGGCGGGCGTCGCAAGCAGGGTGTAGTTGAGGCCGGTCTTCTTGGACAATTCGTCCATGTGGCGGCGCATAAAGGTCACGATTTCAATGCCCAGATTCTGCGCGCGCTCGCTTTCGCCGTGGTGCTCGCCGATTAAAGCCTTGAGCGTTTCGGCAAGGCCGATAAAGCCGACGGACAGCGTGCCGTGCTTGAGCACCTCGCCCACCTCGTCGTCCCAGTCCAGCTTATCGGAGTCGATCCAAACGCCCTGACCCATGAGGAAGGGGAAATTGCGCACGCGCTTTTTGCGCTGAATCTGAAATCTTTCGGTCAGCTGATCGGCCGCCAGATCCATCATGCGGGTAAGCTCGGAGAAGAACATGTCGAGGTTCTTATTGGCTTTGATGGCAAGGCGCGGAAGGTTAATGGAGGTGAAGGACAGGTTTCCGCGGCCGTTAGAGATTTCGCGGGAAGGATCATAGGTGTTTCCGATTACGCGGGTTCTGCAGCCCATGTAGGAAATCTCGGTCTCGGGATGGCCGGGCTTATAGTATTTGAGGTTGAACGGCGCATCCTGGAAGGAGAAGTTCGGGAACAAGCGCTTTGCGCTTACGCGGATGGCAAGCTTGAAAAGATCGTAGTTCGGATCCTCGGGATTGTAGTTGACGCCCTCCTTGACGCGGAAAATCTGGATGGGGAAAATCGGAGTTTCGCCGCCGCCCAAGCCGGATTCGGTGGTGAGAAGGAGGTTTTTAACGGCCATGCGTCCCTCGGGGGAAGTATCCATGCCGTAGTTGATGGAGGAGAAGGGAACCTGCGCGCCGGCGCGGGAGTTCATGGTGTTTAAGTTGTGAACCAAGGCTTCCATCGCCTGATAGGTAGCGCGGTCGGTCTCTTCAACGGCTTTCCTATGGGCAAAAGCCTGAACAACCTTGATATTTTCCTCGGAAAGACCGAGCTTTTTAAGCGCTTCGGCTTCCTTTTCGGCGTATGCGTCGTTCTGAACGAGGGTCGCGACGACGCCTTCGGCCTTCATGGGCTCGACATACGCATCCACCGCGTCCTTCGCGTTTTCAATGTCCATTTTCAGTTCCAGCGCGCGAACCATATTTTGGGCGTATCGCTTGGCAAAGGTCTTCTTAACGCCTTCGGCCATGGAATAGTCGAAGTTGACAACGCTCTGGCCGCCGTGCTGATCGTTCTGGTTGGCCTGAATGGCAATGCACGCAAGCGCGGAATAGCTGGCGATGTCATTGGGCTCTCTCAAAACGCCGTGACCGGTGGAAAAGCCGCCGTGGAACAGCGCCAAAAGGTCGATCTGCGTGCAGGTGGTGGTCAGCGTATAAAAGTCCATATCGTGGATATGGATGTCGCCCTCGTTGTGCGCCGTCGCATGCTCGGGCTTTAAAACGAACATGGTGTTGAACTGCTTTGCGCCCTCGGAGCCGTACTTGAGCATCGCGCCCATGGCGGTGTCGCCGTTGATGTTGGCGTTTTCTCTTTTGATGTCGCTGTCGCGCGCGGCCTTAAAGGTGATGTCGTCATAGATGCGCATCAGGCGGCTGTTCATCTGGCGAACACGGGAGCGCTCGGCGCGATAGAGAATATAGCTCTTCGCCGTATGGACATAGCCGTTGTCAATCAGCACGCGCTCAACCATATCCTGAATTTCCTCAACGGTAGGAACGCCGATGGTCTCATCCGAGCAAACGCGGGTGACAACCTGATTGGCAAGCTCCTCGGAAATCCTTCTGGATTTCGGGCTGCCTACGGCGACAAACGCCTTCGCGATCGCATCGGCAATTTTCTCATGATTGAATTCGACTTTGCGGCCGTCTCGCTTGATGATATATTCGATCATAACAATATCTCTTTCTTCGACATAAATTTGCCTGCACTTTCCGCATTCAACGGAAAAAAAGTCCGCGTCCCACACCGTATATGGTACGCAGGCAACCGTTTGCATACAACATGCTGTATTTTCAAAAGAACATGTTTGCGCGTCGGTCGGCGGCTGAGGCAGCGTCCGCCGTTTGAAGTAACACCAATTATATCGGACTTAACACACGAAATCAAGGTGCGCTCGGGGCTTTTCCCATTAAGAATATTTCATCAATATGTCATACAAATGCCCTTTCTCCATTGAAAACCCCGTTTCAGGCTGGGTTTTAAGGGGGTGCGCCGTCATATCCGACCGAAGTCTGTCGAAAAACTTTTTTCGTTAATTTTTGCTAAGCTGCGCGCATACTTTCGATATCCCCCCGTCTTACAAACGTCTGTTTTCTATATATTTCCGTGAATCAATCTTTTTTCTGTTGACAAATACATATAACTGGGGCAAAATGAATAGCATACATGAGCGTATATATCGGAAGGAGGCTTACCCGATTATGAATACAGGCGGAGCCAGAATCGTTTCCATCAGCAATAACGGCGTAAAAATGTGCGCAGCCGCAGCCAGAATTTCCACAACGGACGGCGGCGCGATCAAAGCCATGGAAAGGGGCGACGGCGGCGAAAAGGATTTAAAGCTTATCAAAAAAGTCGTTGCCTCGGGACACAAAACCATTCTTGAGCATCTTTCCTTCACCATCGCCTTTCATGATGTGAGCGTGCTTGCCGAGCAGGGTCTGATCGAATTCCGCCTTGCTTCCTATACGGTTAAATCGAGAAGATACGTCGATTTTTCCGGCGCAGGCTATGTGACACCCGCGTCGCTGTCCGCTGAAATGGGCGCGATCTATAAAGAAAACATGGACGCGCGGTTTGAGGACTACAGAAAGCTGCTGGCGCTTGGCGTCGCCCGCGAGGACGCGAGATTTGTTCTCCCCTACTGCTTCAAGTCCAATTTCTACATGACCTTAAACGCCCGCGAGCTTGCGCACGTGATCGCCTCCATGCAATACGGTAGGCTCAGCCGCTATGAGGAGCTTAAAGTAATCGGCGAGAGCCTGAACGAACAGCTAAAGGAAATTATGGGCGAAACCGATATAAGCGAAAAGCCCTCTCAGGCAAAATTCGCCTCTCGGGAAAAGGAAATCCGCTTTGAACCCCTTCACATATGCTCTCCCGAAGCCGAGGTTGTGATCCAGCCCGAAGCCCCTGAAAAGGCCCTTGATTACGCGCTCAGGCTAACCGACCGCTTTGATGGCGAAAACGTCATAAAGCAATTGGTAAAGGACGCGCGTCCCCGCGAGCTTGAAATGCTTTCCTACGGCTTTACAGTCAAAAACGTGTCCCTCTCCTGCGTTACGCACTTTACGCGCCACCGAATGCAGTCCCTGATCGTCCCCTTCGTTGAGGAAGCGCTGACGGGCGGCGGCTACGTGCTTCCCCAAAGCGTGAAGGCCAACAAAGAAGCAAACGAAATCTACGAAAACGCATTTAAAAACAACCTCGAAAACGCGAAGAAAATGGCGTCTCTCGGCGCAGACAGCGCAATTTTAGCCTATTTCGCCCTTTCCGGAAACACGGTGGACATTCTGTTCACCATGAACGCAAGAGAGCTTCTCCACTTTATGAAGCTTCGAACCTGCACGCGCGCGCAATGGGAAATCAGAGACGCGGCAAACGACATGCTGGTTGGTCTTATGGAATCCTTCCCGGCGCTTTTCAAACATTTCGGCCCCAGCTGCGCGGTAAACGGCTTCTGCCCCGAGGGCAGGCTCAGCTGCGGACGACTTCAAAAAACGGAGGAATAATTCTATGGAAATGAAAAAGCCCGTAATCGGCGTCATCCCAAGCCGGAAATCGGACGACCCGAGCGTATTGTATATCCCTGAAAACGTCGTCAAAGCCGTTGAACGTCTGGGCGGCGAAGTGTTCATGATCGACTACGATAAAATCAAAACCTACGAGCTGATCGGCATGACCGTTCAGCTGGACGGCGTGATTTACGCAGGCGGCGGCGACATGGATCCGAGATGCTACGGTCAGGAGCGCATCCCGGAGTGCGGAGAAGCCAATCCCAAAAGGGACGCAATCGAGCTTAACATGTTCCCCCTGATTCTCACCCGCCAGCTTCCGGTTCTGGGCATCTGCCGCGGTATGCAGTCCATCAACGTCGCTCTCGGCGGAACCCTCACGCAGGATATTCCCCTAAAATACGGCGTCAACCACCGTTTCAGCGGCTCGCCCGATTTTTTCCATCACAAATTGACCGTAAAAGAAGGCAGTATGCTTTACGAAACGGTTGGCGCCTCCGAAATTCTCACCAACAGCTACCACCATCAGGCAGTCGATTCGCTTGCGCCCGGCCTCATCCCGACCGCCTATTCCGAGGAGGGCATCATCGAGGCCTTTGAAGCGCCCAAGGAAACGGGCCACTTCATCTTTGCCGTTCAGTGGCACCCGGAAACCACGCAGGACGAGGACGAAATTTCCCTCAGCATTTTCGAGCTTTTCATGGACGCGGTGCACAGATACATGACCGTTCCGTGTCACCATCACGATTGACATAAGAAAAATGCAAAAAGCAACGGGATTGCCAATCTTTTCGGCAATCCCGTTGTCAATTATGTTCTCTGAACGCCTACAACGCCCAGAATAATGACCGCCGCCGCAATAAACGATACCGGCGTAATGGTTTCTCCCAAAAACACAACGCCCGCAAACACAGAAAGAACCGTCGTAAGATTGCAAAACGCCGTGGTTTTTGAAACGGTCAGCACGGTCGACGCGTAATTGATCATTAAAAACGCGAGAATGGATGAAAACAAAGACAGATATACGATGGCAAATACGAATTTTCCGCTTGCGACGGGCGCAAAAATTTCGGATAAGCCGTTTCTGTTTTCAAATATTGCTAGCATTGCAAACGAAAAAGCAGCCACCATCATCATGACATAGGTTCGTTCAAGCGCGGAATATCTGCCCGAAAGCTTTCTTGTCAGTATATTATACGACGCGCCGAAGGAGACCGCGCCCACAAGCAGCACAACGCCAAGAAAGCGGATGTCGCCGTCCGAATTCTGCTGAAGCGTCATAACGATTACGCCCGAAATGGACAGGATCGAAAACAGAATCTGCTTAACGGACGGCTTTTCCCTCATAAACACAAAACCGAGCGCAAGGGCAATAATGGGACAAAGCGCAATGATGATGCCCGAAACCGTGGCGTTCGTAAGAGAAATGCCGTAGCTTTCGCAAAGAAAATATGCAACCGGCTGAATGAGCCCAAACGGAATGAGATTTATACAATCCCTGACCGACATCCGAAACCGAAGCCAGCCGGATATTTTCCTTTTCGCCGAAACCATCGAGAGCACATGAATCAGCGCGAATGCAATAAGAAAACGCCACGCAAGCATGACAAACGGCGTCGAAACGGAAAGCGCAATGCGGGAAAACATAAAGCTGAAGCCGAAAATACCGTTTCCGATCAGCGCAGCAGCCGTGCCCCAGAGAGCGGGGCTTCGTAAAGCCGGTTTCATATTCGAACGCTCCTTTATCAGTACACTCTGTATTCGCCCGCCAGCATCATAAACGAAAAGAAATACAGGCAGTTGTCATAATAGCGCCTTTCACCCTTTCGAATGGGCGTATTAAAAAAGCGTTCAAGCCAGATATCGGCATATTCCCCTTCAGACGCAATCGAGCCTGCCGCCAGAGTCGCAGTAATGGCGACGGGATGCATGGCGGGCTCGGGATGCTTTTTTCCGTCAAGCATATAGCTTCCGTACACGCCGAACTCGGTATTTTCATAGAAGAATTTCTGAAGATTCTCAGAAATCTTGCATAAAGAGGGCGTCTTTCCAAACCATGCGCAGTCAAGCGCAATATTCATAATCACGCGATACGCGTCGGAATAATAGTCCATGTCCTTTTTGAACATGTGCCTGGGCGTCCCGTCAAACTCGGCGTATTCCGGGCACATGCCGGTTTCGGGGTGCGCGGATGCGGCAATGTAAGCGCGGCTGGCCTCGGCGGCTTTTTTCCAGAAAGCGCGGTCGCATTCATCCGCACGCTCTGAAAACAATTCATAAAAATGCGGAAGATGATACGACGGGTCCGAAAACGGCGTCTCGGGCACGAATTTGATTAAGAAATTGCTTCTGTCCCACATCGCGTTTCCGCCCTCGACCATTTCGTCCTGATGCACGCAGTGGCGAAGTATGGTTTGGGCCTGACAAAGATAATCAAACGGCGCTTTTCTGTCTTGCCATCGGCTCGACGCAAACATGAGCGCCATCGCAAAATATTCTTCGCCGTCCGGCGCAGGGCCCTGATAGCGGCGCGTGCCGTCCGGATTGACCGACCATGCAAAATAACCCTCATACACGCCCGAATCATGCAGCATGTATGTAACGGCGTACTTCCACAGCTTGTCAAAGATATCCTGCCGGTTCATCTGAACCGCCATCATCATACCGTAGCTCATGCCCTCCGTCCGCGCGTCGATGTTCCCGGTGTCAAGCATATAGCCCATTTCCCCGCCGGGCGAATCAAAATAGAATTTTTCTTCTTCATCAAAAAAGATAACATTAAAAAGCTCTGTTAGGCGCGCTTTGACTTCTTCATCCGTTTTGCCGATTCTTGCAAACATATTTTTGTATTCGGGCATGAAAATGCCTCCTTCAAATGGTTTATTTGATTATATCACGCGCGCGTGTAAATGGAAAGAGCAATCCGCGCCTCAATAAACAAACCAAAGTCTGTTTTTATCTCAAGCAATATCCCCGCCCTTTCCTTAAAAGGCGGGGATACAGACCATCAACAAACCTCTGGGTGAGGCATGGAGAGGGAGCGCACTCCCTCTCCATTTTCAATCGATTTTGGCGGCATGTACTTAAAAATCGCGCGTTTTCACAAAGCGCAGCGACTGAAAACGCTTCCCCTTTCCGAT
>JAFWZN010000084.1 GCA_017522345.1 Clostridia bacterium
CATGCTCGCAGACAATCCGGATCTTGAGTCCGTGACGATCCCGGCTTCGGTGAAAGAGGTTCAGTCGTGGGCCTTCGGCTGCTGTACGAATCTGAAAAACCTTGTGATCGAGGGCGACTTATCCCGCGTGGCGAATTGGGCGCGGGACGCCTTCGAAGGCTGCGCCTGTGAGGAAAAATATCTCTGTCTGCGCAGCGGCGGGCACTAATCGCCTCACGGGGCTTATACAGAGAAAGGAAGAAAGATATGGCATATACAGCTTTGCAGCAGATGAAAAACAGGAACGAGAAAGCGTTTGGGAAAGGCGTCGGCCCGATCCAGCCTGAGCGGCATTACGACTCCGTAGATCACGGGTTGAAAGCGATGGCGCTGCGGTTTCTCCACGCAAGATGCGAAGAGCTCGGATTTGGTGCAGACGAGAAAGACTGCGCTTTTCACGGAACGAGCCTATTACCGGGTCAGATCCCATACAATATGCAGATGGACATAAATCGCCTGTGTCTGGAACGCGAACTCGAAAAATTTATCGATTCCGGCGCGGCGGAGGACGCCTACACCGTTTATTACTGCTATCTGGAAATGTTCTTCGGGCATTACGGCAAATCGAAAAAGATGGTGGAGCTGCTCTCCGAGTTCGAGTCCAACGGCAGTTCTCTGCTCATGAAGCACCGCGATCACTATTCCCATTCGGTCTACGTTTTTGCGCTGGGACTGGCGATCTACGAATCCAATGACGCCTTCCGCGCAGGCTTCAAACGCTTCTATTGCTTTGATACGGACGGGGCAAAAACAGATGTTGACCATGCGGCGGCATGCTGTTTTCTGGAATACTGGGGGCTGACGTCTCTGTTCCATGATATCGGCTATCCCTTTGAGCTTCCGTTTGAGCAGGTGCTCTCTTACTACGAGGTAGCGGGCAGGAAGCGCGGCGAGGGAAGCCTGTTTCTCGCCTATCGGGATGTGGACGCGATCACAAAGCTGGGAGAGCAAGCAAAGGAGCAGTTTATAAAGATTTACGGACGCCCTTTTGAAACCACGGAGGAGCTTTTTGCCTTCGGTGTCACCGAGAAGCTCGGCGCGGCGTATGACTTTACGGAAGAATATATGCTCGGCAAGATTCACGACAAGCCCATCGCGCCGAATACCTTCAACTATTTCATGGATCATGCGTATTTCAGCGCGACGCGGCTCTACCGTGAGATCGAAAACTCGATCGGGATCGAAAAGATCAACGAAAAGCACGTGGACGCTCTGACGGCGATCCTGCTGCACAACAGTCTTTTCAAGTTTGCCGTTTCCTTCTTTAATGGTAAAAACTATAAACGACCGTTGCGGATGGACGAGCATCCGCTTGCATTCCTTCTCATGCTCTGCGACGAGCTGCAGTGCTGGGATCGCACGGCTTACGGCAGGAATTCCCGTACCGAGCTGCATCCGATGGCGGCGGATTTTGATTTTAAGAACAATGCGATCCATGCAATTTATTATTTCGACAAGGACGAGCAGGAAAAAATCGACGCTTTCAAGGTCCGGTACCGCAAATGGGAAGACGACGGCGAAGTGGGCAAAGCGCCCCGCCTGAAAGCTTACAGCGATATGGCAGAGAAGGAGCAGCGGTTTGCTTCGGATATCGAAAAGATCGTGGACCTTGCGGATATTCCCCTCACGGTCGTTCCCGGCACCCGTGCAGTAGATCGAAAGAGCAA
>JAFWZN010000085.1 GCA_017522345.1 Clostridia bacterium
CACCACCGTGCGAAATATGTTACATTGCCAGTAATTACGGTTGACGAAGAAATCTTCACACCTCCGGACTTTGCTGTATACCATCCATCAAATATCCATCCTTCCATAGTTGCTGTTGGAAGTTCTCCCACTTCTGATCCTCGCTTGACCAGCAATGCATTGCAAGAAGCGAACCCACCATTCGCATCGAAGTTAACAGAATATACAACTGGAGGATTTATGGTAATTGTACGAGATATGACATTATTGTTCTCACTTGACTCTCCAATGTTTTCACCCGAATCGACCTCTAATCTTATTGAGTGATTTCCTACAGAGAGTTTACCCATATTATAATTTTTAAGGGATATGTATTTCCCCAGATCCAGACTGTCGACTGCCCATTTTTATTGCTACATCGTCTACGTATAATGTCACATAAAACGTCGAAGACACAGATTCCCTTGATACGGTAATCGCCCACCTCAAATAAATATTATCATTATCACCAAAAGAAGTCTTTGTTGTTGACTGCACACCAGAAATATTGCTCAACACCATCGACGATGCCCAACCGCTGGGAGTGTGAGGGGATAGGTCAGGCTTCGAAGATATTGCCGCCCAGTGAGCATAATAAGTCACATCCCCATTGATTGCAGTTGTAGACGAAATCTTTGTACCACCACTTGCTGATGTATACCAACCATCGAATGTATAACCACTGCGAGTTGGTGTCGGCAAGGCACCAACACTGGAGCCTTTGGAGACGGTTTTTGATGATGGCGAAACAGAGCCTCCATTGGCATTAAAAGATACGGTATAAACACTGCCGCTATTATTCGAACCTCCTGTTGAAACATATGTCACCCCTATGTTGTAAAACACTTGATAATAATACGTTTTAGCATACACAGGCTCCCACCCAATTATATATTGACCATAATAAATAGGAATTTTAGAATATAATTCTGGGCTGCCAACAGCCAAAATTTGCAAATTTCCGCTTGATGAAAATCTAAAATCCCTATCAAAGAGAGCACCTGAGACTTTTGATCCATTGATTTTAATCACAACCCCGTAGTCATCGATGTTCGCCCCCTTTTGAGACGTCTTGACGAGCTTTACATTTGCCACAAAACCATCTGGAACATCTATTTGATACGTATTAGACCATGTTGAAACACCACTGCCACCCTTCGCTGAATGTTCTGAATATGAATTATTAGATCGCGATAACTCATATGTCTCCGAATATCCTATCATACATACGGAAGATAAGAAACATGGAATCAACTTCCTAAATAAATTGTTAATGATTAACATGCCAATATCTCCATTTGCAATCTACACTACCACACAAGTGAGATAGATTTCTTTCTTTGACGGGTTGATTCGCATTATATCACAACAGCAACATTGCAATCAACTCTGGAATATCCGCACCCTTATCCCACTTTTTTTGGGGTGATTTATCCCAGTTTTCAAAAAAGCCCAATAAAACCCTATGAAAATTTATTTTCACACCCCTTCTTTTTCGGCGTAGACTTTTTCATCTGAAGGCGCTTTTCAGGCGCAAGAGCCATTTTCTTGCTGGTGATTCACTGATTTAGGCTCGGATACTCGCCTAAATCCCGGAAAAAACGAAGGTGGCGACATCGATTTTGCGGTCTTTCACGTTTCGCGCCGAAAAAGCGAATCCCGCGCTCTTTCGAGCGCTTGGCGAAACGACCGACGCGTCAAAATCGGGTCGCATCCTCCGTTTTTCCGTCGTTCATCAGGCTGCGAAAACGGCTCTTGCGCCTGAAAAGCGCCCGCTCATTCCAACACGAAGAACATCTGCGCGGAATCGGACTTTTCAGCCTTACGCGGACGACCGGTTATAAATCGGACTTTCGCCTCCAGATACAATTCCCGGATAGCGCTCAACAACGAATGGATTTTGAATGCCAATGTCTCTACATTGTCGCCAAGCAGTTTGATGATCTTCTTGAATCTCTTCGACCCTCTCAGATACTTCGTCATGAAAACGTACGCCATGACACACAACGCAAATATATTTTCAAGCCGCTTAAACGTCCTCACCCGAGCGTCCTCAAGACGAAACTCCTGCTTGACCGTCTGAAACGATGTTTCTATCTGCCACCTGTCGCAGTACGCCTGCGCGGCCTTGATGGCGTAAGCCCGCATCAAGCCTGGATCATCGGCAACTTCGTCGGAACAAACGACATACATGTAAATCGAATTTCCGTTGAACCTTGATTCAACCACCAGCACCTTCGATTCGTATACAGGCGCGTCCTTGACTTTCGCAGTGACGCAATACTGCATGATTCCGACCGCAAAGCGAACCTGCGCGCTCCTTGCTCCGCGATATGTATTCAACAGCGTTTTCTCAAAAACAAATCTCTCGAGAGTTTCATCTATCCGTCTGCCGTTACCAAACACATCGCGCCCCATTTCCTTTATGCGCACCACTACATTGCGTCTGTCACGTTTCATGCGATGGATGAATTTTGCGTCGTCCAGTCCGCGATCGACCACCATCCATCCTTTACCATCGGTTTTCTCCATGACGCAATCGATCGCGTCATAAAGCAATTCTTCCTTGCAATGCCTGCCTTTGCCAAGTTTCATGTAAAGCGGGACGGCATCTTTATGCTCAGCGCCGACAATCGAAACCGAAATGAAATCGTGTCCCATCGCGACACAGCCGCGCGACCCGTCCCAACCCATCTCCATTCCTTCCATGCCCGCGCCACCGAACTCTTTCGATATGTCCGAAAAATCAATGGCAACTGTCGTTTGCTCCGTAACATAACCGATAAATGAATCGAGCAGATAAGAACCAAGCGCTCCGGAAAAACTATAATTTGAAAGCCAGCGCGACACCATCTCCTGCGTTCTTTTGCATTCGTCCTTTTTTCTACTGTGACGAAGAAGCGCAGACAAGTCCTTCACAAGCGTCGAATTGCGCGTAAGAACCGATACGAAAAGCGACTTTACAGCATTGGTGAATGGCTTTGACCGATTTCCGTAAACTTTTGCGAGAAAATCTTCGCACGTGCAATCCAGCTCTTTTTTTAGTATATTACTCATTGGACGTGGTCCTTTAGTTAGCAACTGGTATTCTACCAGAAAAAGAACCCGTCCATTTTCATTTCATGCACACCGTGAAGGCCGCAGAGCCGGAGTCGATTCGGCAGCCTGCACAGCGACGGCGGAAAAAACGGCAAAAACCCGATTTTGACGCGCCGGTTTTTCGCCTAAGCGCGCTTGCGCGCGTGATTCGTACCCAAGCGGCGAAAAAGAAAGGCCGCAAAATCGATGTCGACCCGGCTTTTCCGCCGGAAATCCGCGGCGTATCCGACGCGGATTTAGCGAGCACCAGCGCCGAATCGCCCCCGGCTCGAAGGCCTTGCGTGCATCAATTCAAAAAAGTGGGATAAGGGTGCACCTTTTGAAACATCTGACGAACCGCATTTCAGCTACCGTAGTACAGAGGGGACGGTCCGAAAGGACCGTCCCCTTGCTGTTTTATCCTTGCGGAAGGATGTCTATTACATCATGCCGCCCATGTCGGGAGCGCCGCCGTGTCCGCCGCAGTTGCACTCCTTCTTTTCGGGAAGGTCGGTGACCATGCAGTCGGTCGTGAGCAGGAGTCCGGCGATTGACGCGGCGTTCTGGAGCGCCGAGCGCGTCACCTTGGCCGGATCGACGACGCCGGCCTTCAGGAGGTCGCAGTACTCGCCGGTGCGGACGTTGTAGCCGTTCGTGCCCGTCGCCTTCTTGACGTTGGCGATGACGAGAGCCGCTTCCTGTCCGGCGTTGTTGACGAGCTTGCGCAGGGGAGCTTCGATCGCACGGCAGATGATAGCCGCGCCGACCGCCTCGTCACCCTCGAGCTTGAGAGCTTCGATCGCCTTCTGGGCGCGCAGATACGCGACGCCGCCGCCAGGAACGATACCCTCTTCGACCGCCGCGCGGGTGGCGTGCAGCGCGTCGTC
>JAFWZN010000086.1 GCA_017522345.1 Clostridia bacterium
GCTGGGGCTGCGTGCTTTTATATGGAGAACACCGAAAGGAAATGTCGGGCGGCGAAAAGGAAACGACCAACAACCGAATGGAGCTGACGGCTGCCATCAAGGCGCTTGAAGCGCTGAACGCGCCGTGCCGCGTGGATTTATATTCCGACAGCGCGTATCTCGTAAATGCCTTTGAGCAAGGCTGGCTCAATAACTGGGTGAAACGAAATTGGGTCAAGGCGGACAAAAAGCCTGTGGAAAACGCAGATCTCTGGAAGCGGATTTTGGAACTGGTTAAGGTTCATGCAGTCGTCTTCCATAAGGTCAAGGGACACGCTTCAAACAAAGAAAACAACCGCTGCGACGAACTGGCGACAGCGGCTGTAAAGCAATTCAGATTATGATTCTTCCGAAGCTTCTTTCGTAGGAGCTTCGTTTTTTTCTTGAGATTGCCCCTCCAAAGCGATCCTCAAAACTTCATCTGTGATTTCTTTGGGCGCTTCATCATCGCGAAGCGTCACTTTTTTTGCGGCCATTCTGCGCCTTGCATCGCTCATGGCGGCGTAATGGCGGCGCGTGGTGTTGACGTCGGAATGCCCGAGTACATCCGCAACCAAATAAATATCGCCGGTTTCGCGATAGAGGCTTGTGCCGAAGGTGGAACGCAATTTGTGCGGGCTTATGCGCTTTTTAAGGGGCGCGGCGATGGCTGCGTATTTTTTTACCATGTTTTCGACTGCGCGCACGGTCATTCTGCGCTTCTGAAGGGATAAAAACAGCGCGTTTTCATGGCCTTCGAGCGCCTGAATCTTCCTGCGTTCGGCCAGATAATCCTTTAAGGACGCTTCAACCTCGTTCGGGAAATACAAAATTGCCTGATTTCCGCCTTTCCGGGTGACAAGGAACCCGCCGACCTCAAAATCGAGGTGATCGATGTCGAGCCCCACGCATTCGCTTACGCGGATGCCGGTTCCGAGAAAGAGCGTCAGCATGGCAAGATCTCGTTTTTTGGTAATTTCGTGATACATCTGCTGGCGCGGACTCAGCTTCTCGCCGCTTTCGGCGGCGTCCAGCATGCGCGCTACTTCGTCGATTTCGAGACGCAAAATCGGCTTTTCACGGCGTTTGGGCGTATCAATCAGCGCGCTTACGTCGCTCGGAATAAGGCTTTGCCTGAACATCCACTTAAAAAACGATCTCAGCGAATAGAATTTCCGCATTTTGCCGAGCTCCTGATTCGAAACCTCCTGATCGTTTTCGTCCAGATAATAATTAAGATAGTCAATATACAAAACGATGTCGCGCGCGGTAACAGCGGAAAAGTCCGTTTTGTCCCATGTAATCGGGTCTTTGAGGCCGAATTTCGGGTTTTCCTTTGAAAGATAATTGATAAACAGCCGGATGTCGCGCGCATAGGCGTAGCGGGTGAGCGGTTGTGTGGTGGAGGCGATGGCCTGAATAAAGTCAACGACGATTGCCGGAAGCGTGGATAAGATGTTCCGGGTCAAGGTTGTTATGGCAATGGCGTGTTCCTGTGCGTAGGAAAGATTTTTGGGCATGGAAACGTTAACCTCCAATTAACAAATGTGGGGCGTGGGGGAGCGGAGGAAAAAACGCGGGGGAAAGGGAAGGGAAGATGAACGGATTTCAAAAATAAAATCGAAACGATAATCCGCCTTTGAAAATGAGACGCGCGCTGTAAAGCGTTTTTGCGCGCGGACATACCAACGATTTAGCCGGTTCAAATCGTCGCTTAAAGAAAACGATCAGATTTTAAATATCCGAGGAAATATCCATTGAACCCAAAAATGAATTGCTTACGGAAGGCGCAAAAAAACGGACATGGACAAATATTCGTCCAGAGAAAAAATAAAGGCTCACAGAGGCGTTAAAAACAAGTTGGCAGCAATACGGAGCCATTGAAAGACCGAACCGACCGAATCCGCCAAAGGAAACCGGAATCAGGCGTAAACGCCGATTGGCCGGATAAGCTTTACAAAAAACTGCGCAACTATTCGTAAAAGCTGTCTTTTGCGAATAGTTGGATTATACGCCACATTTGCCCTATTGTCAAGGGGTTTGTGAGAGAGAAATCTCTTGGCGGATAATTTGATTGTATGATGAACGTTGAGCAGGCGCTTTATTTTAGGCGGCGAAACTTCTTCTGTACGTGATAAAAAGCACGTATGGAAATTAGATTTAATTAAATCCTTTTATTGTTTAGATGGGTAAAATTGCTCTGCCCTACTACGCCGCTTCCTTTTATTTTTCAAATATGGTATAATCTATATATAAAGTGTCCAGGAGGAAAAAGTATGGAGATTTCTATTTGCAAGCTTACCCCTGAACTGATTAGCGACTGGCTTTCATATTTTGATCATGACGCCTTTAGCGATAACGCTGATTGGTGTGGCTGTTATTGTATGTGCTATCATTGGAACAGCGAGCTTCAGAATAAAAAGCCGTGGAACTGTGATGCGGACTGTGCTCAATTCAATCGTGAGCAAGCGATCAGGTTGATTAACGAAGGACGCATGCAAGGATATCTTGCATACGATCAGGAGAAGGTTGTGGGTTGGTGCAATGCGAATGAAAAGTCTGCATATGACAACGTGAATTTTAATTTTCCGGAAGAAATTCCTGATCAGGGCGAAAAAATTAAATCTGTGGTTTGTTTTTCTGTTGCACCATCTTACAGAGGGCGTGGGATTGCAGGAAAACTGCTTGAGGTTGTTTGTGATCAGGCAAAGGTCGAAGGATATGATTTTGTGGAGGCGTATCCCTTTGAGCACGACGAAAATCATGCTGATCATGGACCGCTGGGCATGTATGAAAAGGCGGGATTTAATTTTTGCATGAAATTGGACGGATGCGTTGTTTATCGGAAAAAGTTTTGATTACGATATACTTAAAAGTGACTTAAAGGAGAAAAACATGGTTATCGGCATTTTCGGCGAAAGCTGCACGGGAAAATCCACTTTGGCTGAAATACTCAGGGAAAAAATCAATTGCGAAGTTTATACGGGCAAGGATTACATAAGGCTTGCCAAAAACGAAGCGATCGCGAAAAAACTGTTTGAGAAAAAGCTTCTGGAAGCTGTGAACGGCGAAAACGTTATTTATGTGATTTCCGAAAAAGAGCATCTTTCCCTTCTGCCGGAGGGCGCATTCCGCGTGCTTGTAACGGCGGATATTGAACTGATCAAGGAAAGATTCAAACAGCGCATGCGCGGCGTTATGCCGCCGCCCGTTCAGATGATGCTCGAAAAGAAGCACGGATGCTTTGATCAGGAAGAATGCGATGTTCATATGATTTCGGAAAAAGACAATATTGAGGATATTGCTAAAAAGATCATTGAGAGCATATAAAATACAGAAGCGACCAGTGTGCCGTTCCGTGGCCTTTTACAGGATAGCGCGGAACGGCTCACCGGTCGTTTTTGACTTATTTGATCATGGTAAATTATGGATTCTACGATATGTATTCATCCATTCATCGAGATACGTTTGCATTGAAAAATCGAGATAACCGCCCTGTGAAAGGAAAGGGATGACTCTTTGAGAAAGATCGCCCGTGCTGATATTCAGGCTTTCAACGGCACTGAAAAAATTTTGGAATATTGTTGAAGATTTACTGCTTTTATCCTGCAAAAGAAAATATGTATGAGCAAATGCTTCTGATTTTTCCGGATGCTGCGAAAGCATCTCTGTTGCCTGCCTGACAACAGATTGAACATCTCTCAGAAAAGCGATAAGATCATATAGCGAAATCAACTTTTCGGTTGGCTTCATTAGTTCTTTGGGCAGATCAAGATTGTCTGTTTTAAGCATATCGAGCGCAGCTCTTATATTATTTTCCTCAAGGATACTGTAAGTCTTCCTTGCATCGCGGCTTTTTTTTGATTCTCGTAAAAGTCCCTTACCACCGGGGATTAAAAGAATCGGCGAAATATAACTGAATACAAGCATTAAAAGAGCGAAAATACAGCCTGAGCGCCTTTCACGTTCTTCGCTTTCAACGATTTCTGTCAATTTGGCATAAATTGGTTCTTTCCATTTGCGATCACTTTCGGCAAATTCGCTTTGCTTTCTTTCAAGATCTTCTTCGAGATAATCATGCCATATGTCGAGAAGAAGATCAGCTGTTGCGGACTTTTTAAGAAGATACAGGTTACTCATCTTCTTGTTCCTCCTTTTTGAGGTAATTAAGCATTTCTTCGTTTTCGCGGTTGTCCTCAGGAAGAACGATATCGTCGATTTCGATTCCGCGAAACTCTGCGCCTTCGGAGTTTACGCATTTCATGCAGTTATCGCATTTTTTATTTGGGTCGAGATCGCACATTTCGCATTCGCCGCAGCCGGTGCATTCTTTGAATTCATCAAGCACACACATTTTTGCCATTGAAAGTTTCCTCCGGATCATGAAAGTATCCTTATTATACGACGGAAAAGCGAAAAGCACAAGATAAAAATCAGCTGCTCGAAACATATCGAACAGCTGTTCTTTTTCGTTCTTATATGGCAAAGGTCAGCCCGATAGGCATCATGCCGGTTCCGGCGACCTCCGCCGAGGATCTGAGGCCCGCTTCCATGCTGATGGTAAAAACGAGCATTGTTAGGCACACGATGATGATCGCAAGCAGGAAACGCTTCATGCTGACCGCGCGAACGCTCCTCATTACGAATCTTCTGGATGTTTGTTTTCTGTATACCATCGTATCGCCGCCTTCCGTAGTGTTTTTAACTGTCTGCATTATAACAGAACATATGTTCGATGTCAAGCATTTTGGAGAAATTTTTTTAAAACTCCCCTACGCCGTTTTCCACTTGATCAGAATTACGCCGGCGATCATCAAAAGAACGCCGAAAATTTTCATGGGCGTAAAAGCGATCTTCTCGCTTCCGAGGATTCCGAATGCGTCGATAAGCGCCGCCACGAGAAGCTGTGAAATTAAGATGACCGAAATTGCAGTTGTAGGATTCAGATTATGAATTGACACCATGACTGTCAGCGTTATGACAAGCCCGAGCGCGCCGCCGAACAGGTATACAGGTTCGGCGTTTTTGATGAGCGCGAAATTGCCCTTTCCGAAAAGAAGCACCGCGATCAGGGACAGCGTAAACGCCGTTCCCTGCACAAAGGCGTTGGATTCCAGAAGGCCGATTTTATCGGAAAGGCGCGTGTTGATTACGCCCTGTAAACTCATTGCAGCGCCGGAAACAATGGCGGTAATAATTCCAAATATCATATGAACTCACCTCAAAATGATTTTCCCCCATCTTTATACTATTTATGCACATGAAAAAGCGTCCGCCGAAACGCGGACGCTTTTCGATATTCGTATTAATTCCAGTTTTTCAGCATTTCCATGAGCGCGATTTTGCCGTGCGCATAGGTCAGTCCTCCCTGAAGATACGCGATGTACGGAGGACGGATGGGCGCGTCGGCGGATAATTCGATGGATGCGCCGGAGACGAACGTGCCTGCCGCCATAATGACTTCATCCTGATAGCCGGGCATCGCCCACGGCTCAGGTACGGCCTCGGAATCGACCGGGGAATTTACCTGAATGTTCTGAACGAAGGAAATGAGCTTGTCGGCCTCACCAAACTTGATGGCCTGAATGATGTCGTTCCTCTGATCATTGTAAGACGGATGCACATCATAGCCTAAAAGCTCAAAAACACGGGAAAAGAGCGTTGAAACCCTGAGCGCCTGACATACAATGTGCGGCGCAAGGAAAAGGCCCTGATAAAACGGCTGATAGCTTGCGGCGTAGCTTCCGACCTCCGCGCCGATGCCGGGCGAAGTCAGACGGTAGCTGACAAGCTCCACACATTCCTTTTTGCCTGCGATATAGCCGCCGGTGGGCGCGATTCCCCCGCCGGGATTTTTGATCAGCGAGCCCGCCATAATGTCGGCCTTGGGCTCTTCCGTACCGGTGAACTCGCCGTAGCAATTGTCCACCATCACGAAGGCGCCGGGCTTCTTTAAATGGATTTTTTCGATCATCTCGTTGATTTCTTTGACGCTTAACGACGGTCTCCAGTCGTAGCCGCGGGAGCGCTGGATAAGAACGAGCTTTACATCGTCCGTGAGGGCATTTAAAATCGCTTCCTCGTCGAGCTTTCCGTCCTTGAGGTCGGCCTGTTTGTAGGAAACGCCATAGTCCTTTAAAGAGCCGTTTCCCCTCTCGCCTGCGATTCCGATGATTTCCTCAAGGGTATCATACGGTTTTCCCGCGGCGGACAACAGCGTGTCGCCGGGACGAAGAATGCCGAAAAGACACAAAGCCAGCGCGTGCGTGCCGGAGGCAATCTGAGGGCGGACAAGCGCCGCTTCAGCGCCTAAGACTTCCGCAAAGATTTCGCCCAAGGTATCGCGGCCGATATCGTCGTAGCCGTAGCCGGTGGTGGGCGCAAAATGGCGCGCGGAAACGCGGTGGTTTTTAAAGGAATCAAGAATCTTCTTGGTGTTCAAGCGCTCGATTTCGTCAAGGCGGGCGAACGCCTCCGACGCGTCTTTTTCGGCGCGCGCAATGATTTCAAGGTAATTATCCATTGTCTGCCTCCGTACTTAAAATGATGCCGGCGATTTTTTCTGCAAGGATTTTTGTATCTGTCACAGGAAGCCATGCGACGCGCGCATCTTTCTTAAACCAAGTAATCTGCCGCTTGGCGTAGTTGCGCGAGGCGGTTTTCAGGCGCGCAATTGCGTCGCTCATGGCGATCTCGCCCTTTAAGGCCTCAGCGATTTCCTTATAGCCGATCGCCTGAACGGACGTGCTTTCGCCTTTTTCGATTTCCTTCATAAGCGAAGATACTTCGTTTATAAGGCCGTTTTTTACCATGATGTCTACGCGCCGGTTGATTCTGTCGTATAGTTGATCTCTTGGCCAGTCGATTGCAAAAAGACGCGCGTCGTAGGCGTCTTCAATCAGCGAATCGCGGTACTCCTGCTCTTTTCGGGTCATGCCGGTAAGCTTATTGATTTCGATGGAGCGGATGACGCGCCTGACGTCTCCGGGCGGGTATTTCTCGGCGGCTTCGGGATCCATTTCTTTAAGCATATTATGAAGAATCCATTCGCCGCCCGACTTTTCGGATATGGCTTTTAGTTCGTTTCTGAGGTTTTCGTCCGACTTTTCCGAAAAGCGCATGCCGCGCGTGACTGCGTCGATATAAAGCCCCGTACCGCCGCAAAGGATGGGTATTTTGCCACGGCTTTTGATGTCCTCAATCGCGCTTTGCGCCGTTTCGCGAAAATGAGAAGCGCTGAAATAGGCGGTCGGAGAGACGATTCCGATCATGTGATGCGGGACGGACTGCATTTCCTCCGCAGTTGGCTTGGCGGACAGGATATCCATCCCCTTATAAATCTGCATGGAATCTGCGGAAACGATTTCTCCGCCGACCATTTTGGCTACCTCAATTGCAAGGCCCGTTTTGCCGGACGCGGTCGGGCCGCAAATGCCGAAAAGAATGCTTTTCATATCATACTTTCCTACTGAATGCGTTTGAACATTTTCTCGATTTCGTTTTTGGTAAGAACCCTGAGCACGGGACGGCCGTGGGGACATGTGGGCGGCGCGCCGGATACGCGCATGGCTTCAAGAAGGGATTTGATCTCGCCCTCGGTCAGCGTATCCCCCGCCTTTACGGCGTGCTTGCAGGAAGACTGGATGATCGTGTGCATGCGCTTTTCTTTTTCGGCGGTTTTAAGCATATCTAAAGACTCGATGATCTCGGTAAACATGATGCGCATGTCGGCCTGCCCCAATATGAAGGGAACCGCGCGCACCTGAATATCGGTTTCGCCGAAGGGTTCTACCTGATAGCCGGTTTCCTCCAAAAGAGCTTTGGAATCAAGGACGATCTGCGCTTCTCTCCTGGACAGGTGAACCACATAAGGAATCAGAAGCTGCTGAGCGCCCGTGCCTTCGTCAAGACGCTTTTTGAGATTTTCGAAATTGATACGCTCATGCGCGGCGTGCTGGTCGATCATAATTAGGGCGCCGTTTGATTCGATCAGAATATATGTCCTGAACAAAACGCCGATTAAGCGGAAGGTATGCTCCTGCTTTTCAAGATGCTTATTTTCAAAATGCGTCTGCTCCGCCCCTTTTGCGTCAATGGGTGCAATTACGCGCTCAGGCTTGATTTCAGGCGTATTTGAAATAATGGAAGGGGGCGGAACGGGCCTTTGCATTGGGCGCGCAAAGGGCGTTTCACGAACTTCGTTTATCTTCGCCTCGGGCGTTTTGAAAAGGTTCCTTAACTCGTTTTCGGTATTTTTCGGCGCAAAAACCGGGCGCGGCGCCGGCGCTTCGACGTCCTTTACAGCCTGCTTTTCCGGCTTGGGCGCGGGCGCGTTTTCTTCCGCTTTTGCAGGAAGAAGGACGCTTTTTACAATATTCTCCTTCTTTTCAGGTTCTTTCGGTACGGTGAACGCGCCGATCATGGTTTCCTGTATGAAGGCTTTGGACAGAAGCGACTGCGCGGTCAAGCGGAAAGCGGCTTCGTCGCGGAAGCGGACTTCAAGCTTGCTGGGATGGACGTTGATATCGACGGCTTCGGGCGGCGCGGTAACGGAGAGCACGCACGTCGGGTGCATGCCGACGGTCACGCGGCCCTTGCACGCGTCTTCAAGCGCGAGAGATAATAAGGGGCAGCGGATCAGTCGTCCGTTGATAAAAAAGCTCTGCTGGGAGCGCGTGGGTTTCGCCTGATCGCCGATGCCGATCAAACCCTTTAATTTGAACGCGCCCTCAAACGCATCCACTTCACGAAGCGCCTGCGCGTATTCGCGTCCGTATACGGACAGGGCCGCCGCGCGAACGTCTCCGTTTCCGAGCGAGGAAAACACAATTTTGCCGTTTGAAATGTATCGAACGGCGACAAGGGGATTTCCAAGCGCTATTTTGGAAACAACGTCGGTTACAAGCCCTTGTTCGTAGGCGGGCTTTTTCAAAAACTTCTGACGCACGGGGAGGTTAAAGAACAAATCCTTCATCACGATGGTTGTTCCCTCGGGGCAGCCGGTTTCCGATACGCCTTTGCACTCCCCGCCCTCCATTTCAACCTTTGCGCCGAAATCGGCGTCTTTTTCGCGCGTGGTCATGGTGACGCGGGATACCGCAGCGATCGACGGAAGCGCCTCGCCGCGGAAACCAAGGGTTCTTATGTCCCAAAGGCCGTCGGCGTCTTTGAGCTTGCTGGTCGCGTGATTCTGGAATGCCAGACGCGCTTCTCTGAAGGGAATTCCGCAGCCGTTGTCGGTCACCCGAAGATAGGATATTCCTCCGTCTTTGATTTCGACCGTGATGGCGCGCGCCCCTGCGTCGATAGAGTTTTCCATAAGCTCCTTGACTACGGAACTTGGACGCTCGACCACTTCTCCGGCGGAGATTTTGCTGATTGTGTTTGCATCTAATAACCGAATCGCCATCAGATCCTCCGTGCTTCCTCCGAAAGACGGTAAAGCGCATTGAGCGCGTCAATCGGCGACATGCTCATTACGTCCATGTTTCGGATTTCTTCCACAAGTTCCATAGGTTTATAGTCGGTCAGGGCAACCTGCCGATTACCGGCGTTTTTGCGCTTGTCAAGAATGGTTTTGCCCATGGAGCCCTTTTCGTTATCGTCCACTTCAAGGCGGGCCATAATCTGGCGGGCACGCGCAATTACGCCGTTTGGAAGCCCCGCAAGCTTTGCGACAGCTACGCCGTAGCTTCGGTCCTCTCCGCCGGGAACGACTTTTCTTAAAAAGATTACGTCCTCGCCCTGCTCTTTGGCGGTAACTCTGTAATTGACAACGCCCGGCAGCTGTCCTTCGAGAACGGACAATTCGTGATAATGCGTGGCGAACAGCGTTCTTGCCATGCATTTTTCGCTTGCAATATGCTCAACTGCCGCCCACGCAATGGAAAGGCCGTCGAAGGTGCCGGTTCCGCGTCCGACTTCGTCGAGGATTACGAGGCTGTTTTTGGTTGCGTATTTGAGGATCACGGCCATCTCGTTCATTTCGACCATGAACGTGGACTGACCGCCGTACAAATCGTCCGACGCGCCGATTCTTGTGAAAATTCGGTCGGTCAAGGACACGTTGGCTTCGTCCGCGGGAACGAAGGAGCCGATGTGCGCCATGAGAACGATTAAGGCAACCTGACGCATATAGGTGGATTTACCGGCCATATTGGGGCCGGTTATGATCATGACGCGGCCGGATTCGGAAAGACACGTATCGTTGGGTACAAATTTCTCATGCCCGATGGATTCCTCGACCACGGGATGTCTTCCCTCTTTGATGTCGTATACGCCGTCCAAATTGATCTGAGGGCGCACGTAGTTATTGTAGGCGGCAGTTTTCGCCAGTGAGCAAAGCGCGTCCAGCGTTTTAAGCGCGTTTGCCGTCTGGCTTAAGCGGTGAATGACGCCCTTTAAGGTTTCGCGGAGGGTGACAAACATGTCGTATTCCATTCGGATTGCATTTTCGTCCGCGCCAAGAATGGTGGTTTCAAGGGCTTTTAATTCGTCCGTTATGAATCTTTCGCAGTTTGCGAGCGTCTGCTTTCTGATATACCGATACGGCACCATGTCGTAGAAGGATTTGGTGACTTCGATATAATAGCCGAATATGCGGTTGTATCCGATTTTCAGGTTCTTGATGCCGGTCGCCTCGCGCTCGGTGGCTTCAAGATCGTTCAGCCACTTCTTTCCGTCCTTGGAGGCAAGGCGGAGCTCGTCAAGCTCGTCCAAATAGCCGTCTTTGAAGATTCCGCCCTCTTTGATGGCGAGGGGAGCGTCTTCGTCGATGGCGCGGGTCATCTCGTCTGCAATTTCGCTAAGAGGATCAAGCGCGTCGTGAAGCTCGCCGAGAAGGCCGGATTCGGTATTCAAAAGCTGTTTTATGCCCGGAACGGCGTTTAAGGATTTGGAAAGCGCCAGACAATCGTGCGGATTTACGCTTTCGTAGGCGATTTTACTTAAAAGGCGTTCAACGTCGTATACATGGCTCAATCTTTCGCGCAGCTCGTCTAAAAGCATTGGGTTGTTTACGAGCGCTTCCACCGCGCCCAAGCGCAGCTCAATTTCACTTTTTATGATCAAGGGACGCTCAATCCAGCTTCTGAGCATTCTTCCGCCCATTGCGGTTACGGTTTTGTCGAGTACAGACAAAAGAGAACCCCTTCTGGACTGTCCGCGCACGGTCTGCGTGAGCTCCAGGTTTGCGCTTGCGCAGCGATCCAGCGCCATATAGCGCGTGGAATCGTAGGGCGTTAAGTACAAAATGTGCTTCAGCGCGTTTTTCTGGGTATTTGAGAGATATTCGATGAGCGCGCCGGCGGCAGCCTGCGCGAGCTTCCCGGAATGGTCGTTTTTGATCGCTGTATCGCCGAAGTGGAACCTAAGCGTTTCTTTTGCGTGGTTATATTCGAACGAATCCTCCCCTACTTCAGACAGAGCAAACTGGGGATTTCTGTAATATGCCGAAAGCTCCTCTTTGCTGTAGGTGATAATTTCGCTCGGCGCAATTCTTGAGATCTCTTCAAACAGGCGCAAACGCGCATGCGGAAATTCGTATAAGCAGAATTCGCCGGTCGAAACATCCGAAAACGCAACGCCCGCTTTGTCCTTATGAATCAAAACGGACAAAATATAGTTGGGCTTTTTATCCTCCAGCATGTTGTTTTCAATAACCGTGCCGGGGGTGACGATGCGCGTGACCGCGCGTTCTACCAGACCCTTTGAGAGCGCGGGATCGGTCATCTGTTCGCAGATGGCGACCTTATAGCCTTTTTCGATCAGGCGCGCAACATACGTATCCGACGAATGATGCGGAACGCCGCACATCGGCGCGCGCTCGGATAGACCGCAGTCGCGGCCGGTTAAGGTCAGCTCCAGCTCTCTTGATACCAAAATGGCGTCGTCAAAGAACATCTCGTAGAAATCTCCGAGACGGAAGAACAAAATACAATCCTTGTTCTCTTCCTTGATGGTGAGATATTGCTGCATCATCTGAGAAAGCGCCATTTGTATATCTCCTTAAAAGTGTTCTTAGTTTACGTTTCCGCAGCCGCCGCAGGTTTCGCAGGAGCCGGAGCAGCCGCCCTCGGGCGCGTCCATCTCGCCGGTCACGATGAAGCGCAGAACGGAATTGACCTGATTGATGAGATTGGCAAAGCCCTCGCGCGCATCGTTTAAGGCCTTAATGTCGTCGATTAGGTTCATGCGCTCCTGAAGGGAACTCATCTGATCGGAAAGCTCCTTGACCTTGGCCCAGTCCTTTTCGCCCATGGCCATCATTTTATCCATTTCGCCCTTGGCTTCCAGATACTTGCCCATGGTTTCGGCGGCTTCCGTGTTTTTCATGGCTTTTTCTTCGGCTTCCTTAACGAGGGCGAACTCTTCGCTTTTTAAAATGGCCTCGCCAAGCTCTCTGGTTTTTAAAAATACTTCGTTCATGAATGATCTCCTTATTTTACGATTTCTCCGCGCAGAGTGTTTTTGCCTGCGGAGGTGATTAAGACGTTCACGGTTCGGCCGATCAAATCCTTGGGACCGTCGAAATTGACCATGTGCGCGCGCGGCGTTTTTCCGCCGATTTTGCTCTCGTCGCGGGCGGATACGCTGTCAACCAAGACGGGCAGGGTTTTTCCCACCTGCTCTAAAAGAATTTCGGACGTGATCGACTGCTGAAGGTCAATCAGGCGCTGAATGCGCTCGGTCTTTTCCTCGATTGTCACAGGATCGGGAAGCTTTGCAGCCTTTGTACCGGCTCTGGGCGAATAGATAAAGGTGTAGGCGGCGTCATAGCGAACCAGCTTTGCCAGCGAAAGCGTGTCTTCAAACTGGGCATTTGTTTCGCCAGGGAAGCCCACGATGATATCGGTTGTGAGGCCGATATCGGGACGCGCTTTTCTTAAGCGGCTGACCAGATCGAGATATTTTTCCCTTGAATAGATGCGGTTCATGCGCGAAAGAATTTCGTCGTTTCCGGCCTGTACGGGCAGATGCAGATGCGGCATCAGATGCTTAAGCGACGCATAGGCGTGAATCAGCTCGTCCGACAAATCCTTCGGGTGCGAGGTCATAAAGCGGATGCGTTCAATGCCCATCTGATCGATTTTGCATAAGAGATTGGCAAAATTCGCGCCGCCGCCCATGTAGGAATTGACGTTCTGCCCAAGAAGCGTAATCTCCTTAACGCCCGCATCCTGAAGGCGCTTGATTTCATCAAGAATATCCTCTTCCGTTCGGGAACGCTCGCGGCCGCGGACATAAGGCACAATGCAGTAGGAGCAGAAATTGTTGCAGCCGTACATGATGTTGACAAACGCGGAAAAATTGGAATTGCGAACGGCGGGCAGACCTTCAACGACCATGCCGTCGATATTAAGAACTTCAAACGTCTGTCTTTCCTCGGTGAGCACGGTATGCACAAATTCGGGAACCTTGTAGGAATTGTGCGTGCCCATGATAAAGTCAATGAACGGATACTGCTTAATCAGCGTTTCCGCCATCCCCTCTTCCTGCATCATGCAGCCGCCGACGGCAATGATGAGGTGAGGCTTGATCTTTTTAAGCTCTTTAAGCCAAATGACGTTTCCAAGCGCCTTGTTTTCGGCGTTTTCGCGCACGCAGCAGGTGTTATACAGAATCAGATCTGCGTCCTCGCGTGTTTCAGCTTTCAAAAAGCCCATTCTTTCAAAAAGTCCGGCCAAGGATTCGCTGTCGCGCACGTTCATCTGGCAGCCGAGGGTTACGATGTGATATTTTCGTCCCGCGGGGAGGATTTGACGAACCTGATCCGCAATCTCAAGCTGGCGGCTGATTTCGCTTGCGGGTACTTTTTCATTCTTCATAGCTCTATTCTCCGGTGATTTCTCGGGATTTCGGGGGAAGCTGATTTAAATGCGCATCCTCGATCAAAAATTCATGGCCTGCAATCTTATCGTCAACTGTGATGTATGCGCGGCCTGAAAGAGGCGGATGCATGGATAAAACGGCTTCATTCACGCGATGGCTTGCGCGGACAAGAAGCGGTCTTTCGGGCGCGAAAGAAAACTTTCTTTCAAGCGCGGAGAAAATGTCAAACGCCACGGATGCGGGACTTGTAATCCTGCCCTCGCCCTGACACAAGGGGCACGGCGCTTTTAAATTTGTTTCAATCGGCTCGCGTTTTTTCTTTCTCGTCATTTCGACAAGACCCAGCGCGGTCAGTCCGTGAACGGTTGTGTGCGTTTTGTCTTTTTTTAAATATTCTCGAAGCGCTTTTACAAGCTCGTCCTTCTGTTCGCGCTTTTCCATGTCGATAAAATCAATCACGATGATGCCGCCGATATCTCTTAGGCGAAGCTGCCTTGCGATTTCCTTGGCGGCTTCAAGGTTCAGCTTGAAAACGGTCTCGGACAGCGACGTTTTGCCGGTGAATTTCCCGGTGTTTACGTCGATAACCGTGAGCGCTTCGGTTTTATCAAAGATCAGAAAACCGCCGCTTTTGAGCCAGACGCGCCTTGAAAGCGCCTCCTCCAGCTGCTTTTTTACGGAATACACGCTGAAAAGCGGAATTTCGCCCGTGTACGCGTAAATCCTTGAAACGGCGTCGGGCGCAAACATATGGGCGCTTTCACAGGCGGAATCGTAAGCGTCTTTTCCCTCTATCAGAATTTCTTCCGTTTCGCTTGTGACAAGATCGCGGATGGTTCTAAAGACTGCGTCGTGGTCTTTATAGACGCAGGCGGGCGCTTTTACGTGAAGCATGCGCTTTTCAAGAGCTTTATAGAGGGAAAGAAGCGACCCAATGTCCCCTTCGATTTCTTCCTCAGAAGCGTTTTCAGCGTTGGTTCGAACGATCAGCCCCATGTTTTCGGGAACGAGCGATTTTGCGATTCTCATAAGGCGAGTTCGCTCTTTTTCATCCTCGATGCGCTTTGAAACGCCGACGCCTGAGGAATTTGGCATAAGCACCGTCATGCGGCCGGGAAGCGACAGCATACACGATATGCGAACGCCCTTTTCTCCGCCCGGAAGCTTTGTGATCTGTACGGGAATCTCCTCGCCGATTTTAAGGGGCTTGGGAAGCTTTTTCTTATCCTCCGGCAGATCATCAAAGTGCAAAAAGGCGTTTTTGTCAAGACCGATATTCACAAACGCAGCCTGCATGCCTTGGGCGATGTTTTCAACGCGCCCTACATAAATGTTTCCCGTAAGCGCGTCGCCATCATACGGCTCAAAATAGATTTCGGAAAGTATTCCATCCTCAATCACTGCGACGCGCGTGTCCATCGGCCTTTGTTCCACAAGGATTTTGTTTGCCATTTTATAACTCCATAAGCGGCGTCTCGCGCCCGGACTTGGCAAGACCGATTAGTTTTACGCGTTTAATCTCGGCGCGCGGCGTTTCGATGCCCGCCATTTCCGAAAGCGTTTTTAAAAGAAGATCGGGCTTTAAGGTATCGGCTTCCGTCAGCATGAGTCGGGTTTTTAAAAGATTCTCCTGAGAAGACATATATACGCATAAGGGGCGGATATTGATTTCTCGCTCGCTTGACTTGGTCTTTCGGATGGCCATTACGGTATCGGAAAGCAAAAATTCCCTCGCCGCATCCATGATTTTGTCGGCGTTTTCGAAGATTTTGATTTCGTAGTCCGACATTTTGACCAGCGCCATCATGGAAGCGTGGCGGTCGTCCACGAATTTTACGTCGTATACGTAAAGCTCTTCGGGAAGCGCCGAACGCATTTCCTTCAAAGCGAATTCCTTGGTGACAGGTTTGTCCAGCTTTACATCAAGAATTTCATACTCGCTGATCCAGCCCATGGCAAGCGCGGAGGCAAAGCTCATGACGGGATGCGGGTTGAAGCCCTGAGAAAATGCAATGGGCAGCTCGGTTCGGCTGAAGGCCCTTTGCATATACCTTTGAAGGTCCAGATGGGATACGAATCTCAGCCTGCCGATTTTTCCAAATCTGAAAATCGCTCTCACTGACATGCACCTCCGTATCTTTTAACGCCGCAGCCGACGCAGCCCTTGCGGCAATCCTCGGTCGTTTCGGCTTTCTGCGCTTTCTCCCATTCTCTTTTCAAGAATGCCTGACTTACGCCGCTGTCGATATGTCCCCATGCGAGGCGTTCGTTTACATCGATATTTCTCGCCGCGTAGAAATCGGGATCGATGCCCGCGTTTTTAAACGCCTGCATCCATTTTTCGTTGTCGAAAAATTCCGTCCAGCCGTCAAAATGGCAGCCTAACTTTACGGCTTCGCATAGCGCCTTGGAAAGGCGTCTGTCGCCTCTGGCGAACACGGCTTCGATGTAGGAAACGTCCGGCTCGTGGTATTTAAAATCCACGCCCTTGACCTTATTAAGCTCCATTTTGAGCATCTTTTGTCTTCTGATGACCGTTTCCTTGTCTAATTGTCCCGACCACTGGAAGGGCGTGTGGGCTTTCGGGACAAAGACGGAGGCGCTGACGGTAATTCGAAGGCCGGGCGCGCGCTTGTTCTTGGGAACGGAAAAATACGCCTTTCTGACCTTTTCCGCAAGGTCGGCGATGCCGAGTACGTCTTCGTCCGTTTCGGTCGGAAGGCCGATCATGAAGTACAGCTTTACTGCGCTCCAGCCCTCTTCAAACGCGTCTGTAACGGCGCGAATGAGGTCTTCCTCGGTAACGCCTTTATTGATTACGTCTCTTAGCCTCTGCGTGCCCGCTTCGGGCGCTAAGGTCAGAGCGGTCTTTCTGACCTTCTGGGTTTCTTTTAAGGTGTCTTTTAAAAACGTATCTATGCGCTGAGACGGGAGCGAGATTTTCACGCGTTTTTTCATATAGCGTGTAATCATTTCGTGCGCAAGTTCGGGAAGACACGAGTAATCGCCGCTGGATAAGCTCATTAAGGAAATTTCGTCAAAGCCGGTCGCCTTTACAAGCTTGTCGGCGATTTCCAAAAGCCTTTCCATGCTTCTTTCGCGAACGGGTCTGTATACCATGCCCGCCTGACAGAAGCGGCATCCGCGCGTGCAGCCGCGGAAAATTTCAAGCATAATTCTGTCATGAACGACTTCGCCGTAGGGCACGATGAGCTTTTCGGGGTAGTCGGCGGCGGTCAAGTCGTTCACAAGCGCTTTAAAGACCAATTCCTTCGCGCCCGACCCTTCTTTCGGGGTTACGGACTTTATGGTGCCGTCTTCGTTGTATATAACGTCGTAAAGGGAAGGAACATATGCGCCGTCCACCTCGCGGGCGCACATCTTGAGATATTCTTCTCGGGGCGCGCCGGATTCCTTCCAGCGCTTATATACGTCCACCGTCTGATGAATGGATTCTTCGCCGTCGCCCAAGGTAAACACGTCCACAAAATCGCAAAGCGGCTCGGGATTGTAGGCGCACGGACCTCCGCAAATGACGAACGGGCCGTCTTTCCGGTCCTTCTGATAAAGCTCGATGCCGGAAAGAGTAAGCGCCTTTAGGATATTGGTGAAGCTCATTTCGTACTGGAGCGTGATTCCGAGAATGTCAAATTCCTTTACCGGCGTTCTGGATTCGAGCGAGAAAAGCGGAACGCCTGATTCTTCCATAAGCTTTTCCATATCCGGCCACGCAGAGCATACGCGCTCGCACCAGACGTCGTCTCTTTTGTTGAGCGTATGGTATAGAATTTTCATGCCCAAATGGGACATGGCTACTTCGTAAACGTCCGGGAACAAAAAGGCATATCGAACGGAGATATCCTCCGCATTTTTCATAACGCTTCCGAATTCGCTTCCAAGATAGCGGGAAGGCTTTAAAACTTTTGTCATCAGATCGTCGATTCTATCGGAAAGGTTCAACGCAGATTCCTCCCATAATAAACAATTACCCATTCCATATTATCACTTTTTATTCATTTTTTCCAGATATGTATGTTAAACAATTTTCTTTTTACGAAAAAAACGCCCGCATTCGTTGACGCGGACGACAGAAAAAAGTATAATCAATAAAAAATATGGAAACGGAAGGATATGTATGTCAGTTAAGTCGGCGCCGAGCAAGGAAACGCTTGAGAAAATCATCGAGAAAATTCCCACGCCCTTTCACCTGTATTCGGAAGAAAGGCTCCTTAAACAGGTTCGCGGATTCTTGAACGCGTTTTCGTGGAACAAAAAATTCAAGGAATATTATGCGGTCAAGGCCTGCCCCACGCCCGCGATTCTGAAAATTCTGAAGGACGAGGGCTGCGGCGTTGACTGCGCCAGCGAGTGCGAGCTGATGCTTGCCGAGGCCATGGGCTTTAAGGGAGATGAAATCATGTTCTCCTCCAACGAAACGCCCAAGGGCGAATTTGCCTATGCCGCGCGTCTTGGCGCAATCATCAATCTGGACGATTACACGCTGATTGATTCTCTTGTTTTGGAGGGCGGCGTTCCCGAACGCGTCTGCATGCGCTATAATCCTGGCGGAGAGTTTAAGCTTGGCACGTCCGTCATGGGAAATCCGGGCGACGCAAAATACGGCATGACCCGCGAGCAGCTGACGCTGGCGGTCAAGAAGCTCATGAAGATGGGCGTTAAGGAATTTGCGCTTCACGCGTTTCTTGCCAGCAATACGACGGACAACACCTACTACCCCACCATGGCACGAATTCTTATGACCGTCGCCAAGGAAATCAAGGAAGAGCTCGGAGCAAAGATTTTCATGATCAACTTGTCCGGCGGCGTAGGCATTCCCTATCGTCCTGAGGAGAACGAGGCGGACATTTATGCCATCGGCGAGGGCGTAAAAAAGGCGTATGAAGAAATCTGCGTGCCGAGCGGCATGCAGGATATCAAAATCGCTTCCGAGCTTGGCCGCTATATCACCGGCCCCACCGGCTGGCTTGTGACGTGCGCCATTCACGAAAAGCACACCCACAAGGAATACATCGGCGTAGACGCATGCGCGGCGGATCTTATGCGCCCTGCGATGTACGGAGCGTACCACCATATCACCGTCGCCGGGAAGGAAAACGCCGAAAACACGAAGGTTTACGACGTTGTGGGGTCGCTTTGCGAAAACAACGATAAATTCGCCGTCGATCGCCCCCTTCCCGAAATCGAAATGGGCGATATTCTTGTTATCCACGATACCGGCGCGCATGGCCGCGCGATGGGCTACAATTACAACGGAAGGCTCAGAAGCGCGGAGGTTCTTTTAAAGCAAAACGGCGAATTTGAACTCATCCGCCGCGCCGAAACCCCGAGGGATTACTTTGCAACGCTCGATTTCACCCACGTATTAGACGACGTTCTTCCGAAGGCGTAAAAGCAGCTTCTTTTCAAGCCGCGAAACCTGAACCTGCGTAAGGCCCAGTATCTCGGCGACGCGCGTTTGCGTAAGCCTCTTAAAATATCTAAGCTCCAAAAGCGTTCTTTCCTTCTCGTCAAGGCTTTTTAAAAGGCTTTCGACGAGAAGGTTTTTTTCTACCTCCTCATAAGGATTCATGCCTACGGTATCCTGTATCATGCGCTTACTATCCCCACTGACGGGCTCTGTTAGACTTTTTACGGGCTTGGATGAATCAAGCGCCAAAATGACGTCTTCTCTTTTGAGATTTGTTTCCTTGCAGATTTCGTCAACGGACGGCGATTTTGAATGCTTGAGATGGTATTCATTCAAAAAATCAACCGCCTTTTTTGCGTTTTCACGGATGGTGCGCGAGATGTGGATCGGGTGATCGTCCCGAAGAAAACGTCTGATCTCGCCCATGATGACGGGGACGGCATAGGTGGAAAATTTCACTTCAAAATGCGCGTCGAAATTTTCTACCGCCTTCACAAGACCGATTCTGCCCAATTGATAAAGATCCTCGTATTCCTTTCCGCGTCCGATAAACTTTTTGACGACGAAACGAACAAGCGCGTCGTTTTCGGTCACGAGAATTTCCATCGCTTCCCGATCCCCCGCCTGAGCAAAAAGGATCAGGCTTTCCGTGCTTTCGTACTGTGTGCGCATCAAGCTTCTTTCGCGCGCTCGGCGCCGAATGCGATCTGCTTATACATGCGAACGGTCGTTCCTGCGCCGGGCTTGGATAAAACGTCGATGGAATCCATGAAGCTTTCCATGACGGTAAACCCCATGCCGCTTCTTTCAAACCCGTCCACACTTGTCCAAAACGGCTGCATAGCCTGCTTAAGATCGGATATTCCGCGCCCGTTGTCGGTGACGTCTACGGTCAGAAGGCGCGTGTCGGTGATGGTTGCGTGCATGCGCACGGTGCCGAGCTTTTTGCCGTATCCATGAATAATGGCGTTGGTCACGGCTTCGGATACGGCGGTTTTCACATCGCCGACCTCCGAAAGCGTGGGGTTTAAGGGAAGAAGAAACGCGCTGATGGTCAAGCGCGCAAAGCTTTCGTTTTCGGGTACGGATAAAAAATCCACGCGGATTTCATTTACAATACTCATGTTATTTCGCCCTTTCGATCACCTTTATGATTTGATTTAGCCCTGACATGCGAAAAATTCGCGTTACGCTGTCCTTCATCCCGGTAACTTCGACCTGCCCCATCAGGCGCTTCATCAGCTTGTATCGTCCAATCAGCATTCCGATACCGCTTGAATCCATGAAAGGGATTTCGTTCATATCGAAAATCAGTTTCTTTGCGCCGCTTTTCAGAATTTCGGAATCGATGGTATTTCGGATTTTTTCCGCCATGTGCTGGTCGAGCTCGCCCGAAGGACAAACGGTGAGCGTCTTTGTGTCTTCGTCATACCGAATCATAAAAAGAATCATCCTTCCCTGTTTTGTATGGGAAGGATGATTCTGCCTTATGGGCTTTGCCGCCTTTTTCAAATCGCGTCTTTATTTGTCATTTCCTTGCTTTCGCTCGACATTTGAATGGGATTTAATTGGAAAAAACGGTCGATTTCCGCTTTTCCCATGCTTTCCTTTGCAAGGAGCGCGTTTGAAAGCTTGATAAGCGTTTTGATGTTATTTCTGAGGAAGGCAAGGTTTTCATCATAAAGGTCTGAAAGCATTTTTCTTGCCTTTTCCGATGGGTCAAACCGTGCGCCGAATGCCTTGATCAGGGTGTTTTCGTGTATCGCAGGATGCTCCTGAAAGCCGAGTTCGCCTGCAAGGTTAACGGCGATTTCTCCGGCTCTTCGAATGTCGCCCGACGCGCCGGTCGTGATGCCGTCGATGGAGAAAACCAGCTGCTCGGCGCATCGCCCTGCAAGCAGGACGAGGATTTTCTTTTCCAGATCGGCTTTTGTATAAAGACTCTTGTCCTCGGGAATCAGAAGATTGTAGCCCGCCGCGCCGCCTGTGGACGGAAGAATGCTGATTCTCTGAATGGAATCTCCGAAAAGCGCGCGCGTGACAAGCGCGTGTCCGGCTTCGTGAACCGCGATGACGGTCTTCTCGTCTTCATTTTCGTGCGCGCGTCCGTCCTCGCCGGCGGTTACGGAAATGAACGCTTCGTCGATATCTTTCTGTTGGATTTCGCTTGCATTTCGCCGTGCTGCACGGATGGCGGCTTCATTTAAGAGATTTTCAAGCGACGCGCCTGAGAAAAATGCTGTTGCGGATGCAAGGCTTGAGAGGTTTACATCCTTAGAAACCGGCTTATTCTTCGCATGCAGCTTTAAAATTTCCATTCGCTCCTTGAGCGCGGGCATACCGACTTCGATTTGGCGGTCGAATCTTCCGGGTCTTAAAAGCGCGGGGTCAAGCATCTCCCACCTGTTGGTCGCGGCGATTACGATAATGCCGTCTGAAGGAGAAAACCCGCTCATTTCGCTTAAAAGCGCGTTCAGCGTCTGATCGCGTTCTTCAGAGGAATTCGCATTTCTCGCGCGGCCAAGCGTGTCGATTTCGTCAATGAAGATGACGCATTTGCCCATCCTTCTCGCCTTTTTGAACGTGTCGCGCACGCGGCTTGCGCCTACGCCGACATACATTTCCACAAAGTCCGAGCCGTTCATGGCGATAAAGGGCACGTTTGCCTCGCCCGCAAGGGCTCGGGCAAGCAGCGTTTTCCCAGTGCCGGGCGGGCCGTACAATAAAACGCCGCGAGGGATTCTTGCGCCAAGACAGGCGTATTTCTCAGGATTTTTGAGAAAATCCGCCATTTCCATAAGACTTTTTCTGGCATTGTCGTTTGCGGCCACGTCCGAGAAGCGGACGGAAGATTTTGCCTTTTCGCTGCCCTTCGCGTTTTTTACGGGCTTTGCGTGATTAAAAGACGGGGATTTCCGCCTTGTCATTGCAGAAAACACAAACAGTAGCATTGCAAGCGTTGAAAGCGCGACGGACAGTTCGTAGGCGTATGAAAATGTACGGCTTCCCCAAAGGGTCACGGTCAGGGCGCATGCGATCAAAACAACAGACGCGCCGCTTAGATAATAGCATTTTGGCATATACACATCGCCTCCGTTTTCGTGTCTTAATTGTATAATACGGACGCGGCTATGTCCACGAACAAGTTCTGGAAAACGCATAAAAGGATAAGAGAAATGCCAAAATAGAAAGGATTTCCGGGAGGTGAAAAAGATGAAAAAAGGAAAGATAATCGCGTTTTGCGTTTTTTTCGCGCTTGTTTTTGCCGTAATCTACGCGCTCGATTTTCCGTCGTGGCAGAAATTGGATTTGAATAAAATCGTAAACGCCAATGCGGCGAGTATTCTTTATGATAAAGACGGAAACGAAATAGGCGCAGTCGCGCAAAGCAAAAACGCCAGCTTTGTCAAAACGAAAGACATTCCCGAGCATGTCAAAAATGCATTCATCGCATGCGAGGACAAGCGTTTTTATACGCATTCAGGCGTCGACATTAAGCGCATCATAGGCGCTGTGTTCAGCAATTTGAAGGCTGCCGCCTACGAAGAGGGCGGCTCCACCATCACCCAGCAGCTTGTGAAGCTTACGCACCTTACGCAGGAGAAGAAGCTGTCAAGAAAAGCCAATGAAGCTTATTTAGCGATTCAATTAGAAAAAAAGCTGTCGAAGGATGAAATCCTGACGGCGTATTTGAATATTGTCTATTTCGGCGCGGGCGCATACGGGATCGAGAACGCTAGCAGAGTTTACTTTGGCAAAAGCGTAAAAGAGCTTTCTATTTCGCAGGCCGCGACATTGGCGGGCGTCATCAAAGCCCCCTCCGCCTATTCTCCGAAAACCAATCCCGAAAAAGCGGAACAGCGGCGCAATTACGTGCTTTCAAGAATGCTGGAAGACGGGTATATCTCGGAAGATGAGATGAAGAAGGCAGAAAATACCAAGCTTGAAATCCAAAGCCAAGCCGGTGAAGCGGAGTTTTTGTGGTTTAGGGATCTGGCGCTTAAAGAAGCAAGCGAAAAGCTTAATATGACGGCGGATGAAATTTTAACGGGTGGTTTTAAGATTTATACGACATTCGATAAAGAAAGGCAAAGAAGGGTTGACGAGATTTTTGAAAATGAAAGTCTCTTTCCGAAAAATGCATCAAACGGAACAAAGGCGGAAAGCGCTTTTATCGCTATAGATTCAAAAACCGGCGGCATACTGTGCATCGTCGGCGGTCGGGAATACGAGGTAAAGCGCGGATTCAACCGCGCGACTGACGCAAAAAGACAGCCCGGTTCAGCGCTTAAGCCCTTGTCGGTGTATGCCGCGGCGGTGGACGGTCTTGGAATGAGCCCGTCGACAATCATAGACGATACCAAGCGTTCCTTTGATGGCGGCTATGCGCCTAAAAACGCGGGCGGCAGCTATAACGGACTTGTGACAATGCGTGAAGCATTGTCAAGATCGCTCAATGTTGCGAGCGTTTCCCTGATCGAATTTACCGGCATTGACCGAACCAGAGAATATATCAAACGTTTTGGTCTTCCCATCGAAGAAAGCGACAGCGGCCTGTCTCTTGCGCTCGGAAGCATGACCAAGGGCGTTACGCCCATGGATCTTTCAGAGGGATATGCAGCCCTCTCAAATGGCGGTATAATAGTGGACGCGCACGCGATTACAAAAATTATCGACCGAAACGGTAAAACGGTGTATTGCTTTACGCCTTCCAATAAGCGCGTCATAACAACGGAAAGCGCTTATATTCTGACCGATATGCTCAAAACCGCCGCGTCCGACGGAAGCGCTCGCGCGTTAAAGGATGTTCCCTGCCCCATCGCCGCAAAAACCGGCACGGTGTCTATTGATGAAAATTCCAATCGCGACGCATGGACGGCGGCGTACACAACGGAGATTTCCGCGTGCATATGGATGGGCTTTGACGAAACGACGGAGATAACGCATTTGCAATCGTCCGAAAGCGGTTCGTTTGCGGCAAAGCTCATGGCGGAATTTATGAAAGGAGAGACGGGAAAGGCATTTACAAAGCCTGATTCAATCGTTGAGCTTTTGGTCGATAAACAGGCGCTTTACAACCAAAAACGCGTGTGGATCGCGCCGGAAAACGCGCCCAAATCTCTTACGCAAACGGAAATCTTCATAAAAGGCCGCGAGCCCGGCGTAATTTCTCCCGCATTTCAGACCCCGAAACGACCCTCGGCGCCCGAGGTTTTCGAAGAAGGGGAAGAAATCATACTGCGCTTCACCATACAGGACGAATCCTATGAATACATCGCTTTTGTTGAAAGCGAAGGAAAAAAAGAATTGATCGGTACGGTCACAGGAATGTTCGGCGAAGAAAAGGAAATCCGCGCGCCGAGAAAGAGTGAAACGGCTGTGTATACGCTTGCTTGCCGAAATAAGATTATGTATGAAGCGGGCGTGACCCTCGTGAGCCTTGAATCGGGCGGCGTTGAGGTGGAAGGAAGAAAATCGATTACTGGAATCCTTGAAAATTTGCTGTCCGGATTTTAAATACAAAAACCGCCGTCCGTTTTTCGCGGACAGCGGTCTTGCATTATTCGCTATCAATATTTTCGTACTTTAATCTCTCATTGTCGGCAATCGCCCGGATGCGCTGCCCGATTTTGACGTTTCCTGCGAGAATGTCTTCGCTCAGGGCGTCTTCCACCAGCCTTTGAATTGCGCGGCGCAAGGGGCGCGCGCCGTACTGCAGGTCGTATCCGGCCTGTGCGACGACGCGGGCTGCTTCGGGTGTGATTTCAAGCTCGATTCCGCGCTCGGAAAGGCGCTTGGCGACCGCCTTCATCATGAGCTCGGCAATCTGATCGATATGGTTCTGCTCAAGAGAGTGGAACACGATGATCTCGTCCACGCGGTTGATGAATTCGGGTCTGAAAAGCTTTTTTACCTCCACCATAATGGAGTCCTTCATCTTTTCATAGCTCTTTTCATCGTCAAATGCGCTTCCGAAGCCTACGGCGCGCTGTTTTCCAATGGTGTGCGCGCCGGCGTTTGACGTCATGACGACGACGCAGTTTTTAAAATCGACGATACGGCCCTGACCGTCGGTGAGCCTTCCGTCCTCCAGAATCTGCAGAAGCACGTTAAATACGTCCGGATGCGCTTTTTCAACCTCATCCAGAAGCAAAATGCTGTAGGGCTTTCTGCGAACCTTTTCTGTGAGCTGGCCGCCTTCTTCATAGCCGACATAGCCGGGGGGCGAACCGATCATACGGGAAACGGAGAATTTTTCCATATATTCGGACATGTCAATGCGAATGAGACTGTCCTCGTCTCCAAAAAGCGCTTCGCCCAGCGCCTTGCAAAGCTCGGTTTTACCCACGCCCGTAGGCCCTAAGAAGATGAAAGAACCGATGGGGCGATTGGGGTCTTTAAGTCCCGCGCGGGCGCGGCGGACGGCTCGGGCGACCGCCTTGATGGCTTCGTCCTGTCCTACGACGCGCTTGTGGAGGATTTCCTCCATTTTAAGAAGCCTTGCCGCTTCGTCCTCGGTCATGCGGGTAACGGGAATCCCTGTCCAGAGGGAGACGATCTGGGCGACCTCCTCCTCCGAAACAATTTCTACCTTTTCTTCTCTGCGCTTTTCCCATTCCTTGCGCGTATCCTCGATTTCCTTTTGAAGGTTCTTCTTCTGATCGCGCATTTCGGCGGCTTTTTCAAAGTTTTCTTCAAGGACGGCCTTTTTCGTTTCGTTTTCAAGCTCTTCAAGCTGCTTCTGTTGCGCCTGCATATCCGGCGGGGCGGCAAAGGTGCGGATTCGGACGCGGGAAGCCGCTTCGTCTATCAAATCGATAGCCTTGTCCGGCAGGAAGCGGTCGGAAATATAGCGGTCGGAAAGCTGCACGGCGGCTTTGATGGCTTCGTCGGTTATGCGGACTTTGTGGTGATTTTCATATCGTTCTCGAAGGCCCATGAGGATTTCTACGCTTTCTTCTTTTGTGGGCTGTCCGACGTTCACGGGCTGAAATCTTCTTTCAAGCGCCGCGTCCTTTTCGATGTATTTGTGATATTCGCGAAGGGTTGTCGCGCCGATACACTGCATTTCGCCTCTTGCGAGCATCGGCTTCATGATATTGGCTGCGTCGATGGCGCCCTCGCTTGCGCCCGCGCCGACAATGGTATGAAGCTCGTCAATGAACAAAATGACGTTTCCGGCTCTTCGAATTTCGGCCATAGTGTTTTTCAGTCGCTCTTCAAACTCGCCTCTGTATTTTGCGCCCGCCAGCATGCCGGGAAGATCCAAAGACACAAGCCGCTTCCCGCGCAGAATTTCTGGAATGTTCCCGTCGATGATCTTCTGGGCAAGCCCTTCGGCGATGGAGGATTTGCCTACGCCCGGTTCGCCGATTAAAACAGGGTTGTTCTTCGTACGCCTTGAGAGAATCTGAACGATTCGCTCAATTTCCTTGGTGCGGCCGATGACCGGGTCGAGGTCGCCTTTCTCCGCCGCTTTGGTCAAATCGCGGGCATAGGTATCCAGCATGGGCGTGTCGTTGCCCTCCGCCTTTGCTACGCCGTCGCCGATATTATTATCCGCCTTTTTCGCGCCGCCCATGGCTTTAATCAGCGCGTTTCTGGCTTCGTTTAGGTTTACGCCCATCTTTACAAGCGCGTGCGCGGCAACGCCTGCCCGTTCGCGCATGAGCGCGAGCAGGATGTGCTCGGGCTCGACCTCGTCGCTTCCCAAATCCCGCGCTTCACGGTGGCTGATTTCAAGTACGGTTTTGGAGCGAATGGTAAAGCTCAGCTGCTTGATCGGCCCGCTTGATTCGCCCTTTCCGACAAGCGACAGAATTTCTTCGCGCAAAGCGTTCAGCGAAATGGCGCTGAATACGCCCGCAGCTTTTCCGGGATCGGACATCATGCCCAAAAGCAGATGCTCCGTTCCGATATAGTCGCGCCCAAGCTGCATGGCTTCCCTCTGGGCGTTTTCAAGCGCGCGTTTGGCGCGCTCCGAGTATTTTCCAAACATTATTTGATTTCCTCCGAAAATAGCGTATCGCTGTCTTTGATAAGGGATGAAAGGGACGAGCGAACCTCGCTTGCGCGAAGCAGCATAAGATCGCGCCCGGTAAGAGACGCTTCTGCAAGGGAAGAAAGAGACGCAGGCTGCATGCGCTGAATCAGTTCGTCAATTGCAGCGATTGGAGCGTTTATTACGCCCACGCCGGCTGCCAGACGCACGTCGGACATAAGGCGCATGAATTCCTTTTCGTCCAAAAGCCTTGCATTTAAAAGTATGCCCACAGAGCGCATCATTTTATCGATAAATGCGTCCTGATCGCGCTCGATCAAGGATTTTCTGGCGGCTCTTTCCTGCTCGGCTACCTGCTGGCATGCGTCAATCAGGCTTCGGATGACGTCTTCCTCGCTTCTGCCCATAGCGGTCTGATTGGAAAGCTGATAAAGGCTTCCTTCAGCCTCCGTTCCTTCGCCGTACAGGCCGCGCACGGTAAAGCCAATTTTGCCGAACGCCTGTATAACCGCCCCCATTTGTTTTGTAACGGTAATGGCCGGAAGATGCACAAGCGCGCTGGCTCTGAGCCCTGTTCCCGCGTTGGTGGGACATGCTGTCAGATATCCCCACTTGCTGTCAAAGGCGATGGGCGCATTCTTTGAAAGGATATCGTCTGCGTGAAACGCAAGCTGCGCCGCTTTTTCCAATTGAAGGCCGGGCAGAAGGCCTTGAATTCTTATATGGTCTTCCTCGTTTATCATGATGGAAACGGTTTCGCCCGTCGAAATGAGCGCAGCCGCCTTTTCTTTGTTTGAAATCAGGTCAAGGCTGATTAAATGCTTTTCAACCAGCATCCTTCGCTCGGTATCGGATAATTCCGACATCGGGAAAAGCCGATACATGCCGTTGATATTTGCGCTTTGAAGGCTTTTAAGCGCGCGTGAGATTGTTTCCTTTGCGTTTTCCTCGCTCATTTTGGTGTAAAAAGGGATATCCGCGTAATTTCTCGCAAGGCGAACACGGCAGGAAACGACGACGTCGGATTCGGGCGCCATGGGATATTTATTCATGCGCGCTGCCCTCCCCAACCTCGGTTTTTACCTTGAGCTCCGCCTGAAGATTTCTGATTTGATCTCTAAGAACGGCGGCCTTTTCGTATTCCTCTTCAGAAATGGCGCGCGCAAGCTGCTGCTTTAATTTGTCAATCTGAAGCCTTAACGATACCTGACTGTTCATTCCGCCCGGGATGCGTCCGACATGCTGCGCGTTTCCGTGCATGCGGCTGAGCATTTCTTCAAGAGGCTCGCGAAACGCCTTGTAGCAGTCGGCGCAGCCGAGCATGCCGTTTCGCTTGAACTGCTTGTAATCCAACCCGCAGCTTTCACATACGGCGGAATACGCGGTATCGTCCTCTTCCTTTTTGCCGGAAAGCGCTTTTTCGATAAAACCGCCTAAAATTCCGGCAAGGTTTGTCAAATCCATGGCGGGCAGATTCATTTTATATTTTGTAAGACACGTGGCGCAAAGGTTTTTTTCTTTCTTTTCTCCGTCTGCAAATGTGGTTAAGTGAATGGTTGCGGGGCGAACGCCGCACTCGTCACACATCATGCCGCAAATCCTCCTCAAGATTTCTGAATAGCTGCTTAAGCATATTGCGCATAACGGCGGCGCGCAATACATTTTTTGCGCTCACTGGAAGCGCAAGCGCGTTTTTGGCAACGGCGGCTTTCATGAGCATCGCTTCGTTTTTGGTGACGAGCTTTCTTTCAAACAACAAAACAATCAGGGCGTTTGCGGATTCCTCGTCAATTTCCGTGCCTACGCGGTTTAAAAGCGAGTCCAAAAGCGTGCTTCCGCCCGGATGCGTCATGCGCACGATTTTTACAAATCCGCCGCCCCCGCGGCGCGACTCGATGATATAGCCGTGATCCACAGAAAAACGCGTGGCAAGCACATAGTTGATCTGAGAAGGCGCGCAGCCGAAATGCTGCGCGAGCTCATTTCTCTTAAGCTCGATCTGGGCGTCTTCTTCCATGAGCTCCTTTATGAATTTTTCAATGGTGTCGCTGATGTGTGCCATGCAAGACACCTCCTCTAAAGAAAATTTGACTATCTTTGATTATTATAGCCAATCGGACGCCAAAAAGCAATACAGCGCCGCATATTCCCTCAAAAAATTTTGTAAGGTATATGCGGCGCTGAAGTTTACGCTTTATGCAAGGGACGTTTTGATAAAATGAAGGAGCGCGCGAACGGACTGGTTTGCGGCGATTTCGGCAAATTCCTGATAGGAAAGCGTGGCGCCGTCGTCCGCGCCGTCGGATATGGCGCGCAAAATTGCGCAGGGCGTATTGTTCATAAAGCACACATGCGCAATTGCGCCGCCCTCCATCTCGCAAGCTTTGGCGTCAAAACGGGAAACGATTTCCTCCTTTACCCGAGGGTCGCAAACAAATTGATCGCCTGTTGCGATCACGCCGGATTTTGCATGAATGCCAAGGAAAGTGAGAGAAGCGATAAGTTTATTTGAAAGCGCCTCGTCGAGCGGAAAATGCGTTATGTTGACCGTTGAAACAAAGCCTTTTTCATCGCCCAGAGGAGATGTGTCGAAATCGTGCTGTACCGCTGAGTTACCTACCACAACGTCGCAGACCTTAAGATCCTTTGAAAGCGCGCCGCCAACGCCGGTGTTGATGATCGCTTCGGGCGCGTATTTTAAAATCATTGTCTGCGCGCACACGGCTGCGTTTACCTTGCCCACGCCGCATACCGCGCATACCACGGGATATGAGTAGATGGAGCCGGTTATGTATGTGATGCCGGAAACGGTTTCTTCCCTTGCGTTTTCAATTTTCCGCTTGATGGATTCAAGCTCCAGCTGCATCGCAGCGATAATGCCGATCAAATTTCTTCCCCCTTCGGATAGGAAAGTGTCTTATCTGTGCAGTCCTTGACCGCTTCAAAATATCGCGCGGCTTCCTCCTTGGCGAGCGACAGCTCAAGATTGATGTAATTTCCGCATTCTTTTCTCGATTTTCCAAACACTTCGCCCTCGTAGGCGAGGATTTTCTGAAGCGTGTCCTTGATAAGCGCGATGGTTTCATTGTGGGAAATCCCACGAACCAGCAGATAAAAGCCCGTCTGACAGCCCATGGGACCAAAGTAAATAACATGATCCGACAATTCTGAGTTTCTCACAAACGTCGCAAACATATGCTCGAACGTGTGCATGGTCGCGTTCGACATAAGGTCGGGCTGGTTGGGAACGCGAGTCCTGAGGTCGTAGGTTACGACGTCGCCGTCGATGCGGGAAAGGTAAATGCCGGGCACGATGTAATCGTGGTCAACGGAAAAGCTTGCGATTCTGTTCATGTTTTTATCCTCAAATCTTTTGAATTACGGTAGCGGCAGCCTGCGCGGAAATGCCTAAGCCTTCTCCCTCAAAGCCGAGTTTTTCGGTTGTCGTTGCCTTTACGGAAACGCGGTCCACAGAAAGTGACAAAACGGACGCGATTTTTTCGCTCATTCTCCGGATAAAGGGACTCAGTTTCGGTTTCTGGCAGACGATTGTGATATCACAGCTTGTTACAGTAAAGCCGTTTTCTATGATCTTCTCATTGGCTCTTTTAAGAAGGAGCATGGAAGAAATGTCTTTAAACGACATATCGTTATCCGGAAACAGTTTTCCGATATCGCCCATGGCGCATGCGCCCAGCATTGCGTCCATAAGCGCATGAAGCGCAACGTCCGCATCCGAGTGCCCGAGAAGCCCCTTTTCATACGGGATTTCCTCGCCGCATAAAATGAGCTTTCTTCCTTCGACGAGCCTGTGAACGTCGTAGCCTGTGCCGTTTCTGAAGAGGAATTTGGGCATGTCATCTTCAAAATCGCTTTTCAGGGTGAGCTTTTTATTCTCCATGGCGCTTTCCGCCTCCGTAAGTTTGACGCGTCCGAACAAAAACTCGTAAAGCGCCGCGTCATCGGTTGCGTTGTAATGATTCTTAAGAGCATGTTCATGCGCACGCATGATTTCGCCGTACGAAAATGCCTGAGGGGTCTGTACGGCGCGAAGGGTATCGCGAACGGGCGTTTCGACGGCGAAGTCTTCCCCATCTACGCGTTTGATCGTGTCGATGACCCGGGTGGAGATTACGCCGCTTCCGAAATGCATCGCGTCCGAAATTACATTTTCAATGATTTCATTCGTCACAAACGGACGCGCCCCGTCGTGAATGAGCGCGATGTCGGTATTCTTAGAAAGCGCACGAAGGCCGGAATACACGCTTTCCTGCCTCGTGCTTCCGCCGAGCGCAACGGCATTGACGAGCGGACATACGCCGTCCGTGCGTTTGATTTTTTCATACGCATCAAGGTCGCTTTCGGATAAAACAAGCGCGATTTCGTCAATCACACCGCTGCTCGTAAGCGCGTTCAGCGTATGCGTGAGCACGCTTTTCCCATTCATTTTATGAAACAGCTTGTTGTATTCAAAGCCCGCGCGCGCGCCGCGGCCTGCCGCGACGACCACGCAGCCGATCCTCTTTCCGTTTTTCATGGCACAATCCTGTACATTTCCGCCGCCTGTTCCTTTCGGACGGACTCGGAAATGGAAGTAACTTCGTAGGTCGTTTCGTTCGCGCCGTAGCGGACGGTAAGCTTGTCCCCTACCTTGATTTTAAGACCCGGCTTTCCGGGCTTGCCGTTTACGGAAACATGCTCGGAATCGCACGCGTCGTTGGCAACGGAGCGGCGCTTGATGATGCGGGAAACCTTCAAAAATTTGTCAAGGCGCATTTCGGTAGTTGCAGTTTTTACTTCTTCTGTCTTTTTGGCCATAGATTTTCTCTCCTGTTCGCAAAAAGGGCGGCAAAGCGCCGCCGCTTGTTTAAAATTCTTCCTTGTAGGATTTTCCGGGTTTAAAACACGGCGTTTTTGACGCTTTTACGGTGATGGGTTCAAGCGTCGCGGGATTTAAGCCCTGATGCTCGGGACGATGACGCACTTCGAATGTTCCAAACCCCACGATCTGAACCTTCTCATCGTTTTTGAGCGATTCGGTAACGGAGGCGATGAATGCATTCAGCGCGTCTTCCGCCTGCTTTCGCGTAAGATCGGATTTTTCGGAAATCTTCTGGATGAGGGCTGCTTTGTTCATTGAAAATCCTCCGTGTTATAAGGATGAATACCAAATAATTCTTCAAAAAGAGCAGTTTTCCTGCTTTTATGTCAACATATTCGTTTTTTACATGCTGTGCGCCGCCTTATAGCATGCGATATAGCGATTTACCGCGTCTTCAAGCGCTTTTTCCGCGTCGATTCCATTCTGCCTTGCCCATGCGACCTGCCTTAAAAGGCTGTCGCCCAGCGTTTTGGCGTCGGCTGCGCCGTAGCTTTCCGCCGTCGGGACAAAGGAGTTGTCCGCTTTTTCTGCGCGCTTTATAACCTTGCCTGCGCGAAGAAGCGCGGGCAGCGCGAGGGCGACCGCTTCCATTTCCTCACCGGTATTTTTAAACCCCTTTTCTTCCTTTTTGTTGTCATCCCAGAGGCTAAAAAGACCGTCCAGATTTGATACGGAATCTTTGCCGAATACATGCGAGTGCCGCGAAATCATCTTTTGAACAACGCCGGTGATCACGTCTGTTCCCGTGAATTCGCCGTGCTCGATTCCGATTTGAATCTGAAGCGCGACGGCGAAAAGCACGTCGCCCAATTCTTCGACGAGACCGTATTCGTCGCCTTTTTCAATTGCATCCTGAAGTTCGTATGCTTCCTCAAGCGCGTCCCTCTTAAGCGACTCGTGCGTCTGCTCCTTATCCCACGGGCATCCGTCCACAGGGTCGCGGAGGCGCCTTGCAAGCATTAAAAGATGCTCAAAATCATACCGTTCAAGCTTTAAAAGATCGCGCACAGCGGGCACGAAGCAGGCGGCGGTGTGATCATATGCCTTCATCCTGTCAAGATCCATGAGCGGAATTTTTGTAACCACGTTGTCTTTCAGGAAATACACATCCGTTTCGTCCGGATATTTATCCATCAGGAGAAGCTTTACGTCGCTGGCCAATTCATATGAATCGATCTCGGTAATCAGCGTATCGTTAAGAGACGAAAAATATGCGTTTTCCGCGTCCGTCGCCGACACGGTAAGATATGCGCCCTTTGAAAACGCGGTCAGTCCGCCGCGCGTCTTCTGGCCGATAAAGCGAAGGGAAACGCCGCGATCCGCCAATGCGCGCACGGTTTCATCGTCCATGTCGATGACGACATAATGGATGCTTTCCGCGTTCTCGGAAAGGATTCTATCAAGCGCCATATCGATGTGCTCGTCAAAATCCTCCGCTTCTTCATATACGGAGTCGAGCGAGGAAAAAGAAACGTGATTTTTTTTGAGCCACTCAGATGCGCCGCAGCGCTCGGTGTGCAGAATGATGCGTTTGGCGCTTTTCAGCGCTTCGATCGCGCCCAACGTAAGTTCGTCTTCCGTTAGTCCCGCCTGAATGATGGTAATTTCCATTTGTATCCCTGTCCTTTTAACGTACTGGATGGATTGTACCACATTTTTCCAATTTCGTAAAGGCTGTTACTGCTCCATTTGCCGACCGATAATGACGCACGCGGTTTCCGCAACCTTCAAATCCACGCTCGTCATTTTAACGCCGCTTTCCTTTGAAAGAAGCATAAGTCCCCCCACAACCTCTGCGTCGGACACGATGGGACAAATGATCTGGGCGGTATACTGACTTACGTCGTCCTCGGGCACAAGCGGAATAATCCTATCGCCGTCCGAAATATTTTTAAGAACGACCGTGCGGTCCTTTAAGATCTGATCGGCCTCCGTGCTTAAAGCTTTTTCAAAAGAATCCTTTTTCGACGCGCCGGATACGGCGACGACGGCGTCTCTGTCGCTGATTAAAACGATATGGCCCAGAGTTCTGTAAAGGGAATCGGTGTAATCCTTGGCAATGGCCGCAATTTCGCCGATCGGGGAATATTTTTTGAGCACCACTTCCCCGTCGTGATCGGTGTAGATTTCCAGCGGGTCGCCTTCGCGAATGCGCAGCGTCCGGCGGATTTCCTTGGGAACGACGATTCTTCCAAGGTCGTCGATTCTGCGGACGATTCCTGTTGCTCTCATGATTTTCTCTCCTTAAAATAAAATATTCAAAAAACTCCCGAGTTTCGAACCTATTGTTCTCAGACATGGAGAAAATATGCACGCGAAGCGCGATTTCGAAACGGCACATGATATGCTTTGCCCGATTTGTCGAAAAAGCGCCGGCGTCCTCTTTTTACGAGTATGCCGACGCTTAAGATATTTACAGTTCAATGTCGATTTTTCTTTTATGTTCCAATTTTCTTGCTTTTCCGTTTTCCGTATAAAGCAGAATAGAACATTCCTCGGGAATTTTCGGAAGGCGGAGATACAAAAGACGTTTGTCTTTTTTGATCAGAAGCCGTATATCGATTCTTCCGTATCTTGAGTACAGACCTTCCACCTTAAAATCGGCTTTCTGCCATGATTCCGGCACGCCTTTCATTAGAGAAATTTCTTTACCGTCAATCGATTCATACATGAACATCCATCCCAGCATGAGCGGAACCGTCATAAGACTCGGTATGCAGTCTGCCGCCACCCATTGTCCCGCGACGGCGCGCTGTTCAACGCCGGCATCGAACACTTACCAGGCTTTAGAACGGGCTACCGTTATGGTACGGAAGTCGTTACCGAATTTCTGTCTTTCCTCTTCGTCTTTTACAGGTCTTACTGCGCAATAGAAATGATGCAGCATGCCGTTATGCATAAACACGGAAGGCTTATGGGCATGAATGCTGTCCAAGCTTCCCTCTTGGCCGATATCCAATATCGGGTTTGGATACTTTTCCCATTTCAGAAGGTCTTTGCTGATTGCAATGCCCTCTCTTGCATGCGCATGGTCAAGCCCGAAATAGAACATAACCCATTGATCGAGTCGACTGTCATAAACGACCTGAGGATCGGAGACAAAATGCCAGTCCCAGTTTCCGGGAGTAACCTTTGCGACGGGTTCGCTTGATCCGCGTTCCCATGTAAGAAGGTCGTCTGAAACGGCAACGCCCGTCTGCTCTGTCCAAGTGCCTTCCGTTACATTTTTTGCGTTGTAGAACATATAATACTTTCCGTCTTTTTCGACGCAGCAGCATTTATACAAGCCGCCCTTCTCCCAATCGGAGCCTTCGCGCCAGCTGTATACGGGTTCATTGCAGAAATTCCACGTAAGAAGCGATTCATCTTCCGTCCATGCAAGGCCGATTTCCGCCGGGCCGGTCTCATATCCCTCGCCCGGGTAGGAATGATAAAACAGCCAGTATTTTCCGTTTATTTTCCTAATTTCGCGGTTTCCGTAAAGATCGTCATCCAGCATGATCCATGTTCCCGCGCGGCCTACCGCATCCCAGCGTCCCTTTTCTCCTCTCGGAAGAATGAGATTAAGGAAACGCCACTTTGTCAATTCGTCATTCTCTGCGGTAAGAAGCGCGGTCTGATAGCCGATTCCGTCAAAACCCACGTGCAGCATATACACCCGTCCGTTATGCCTGAACACAAACGGACAGTCAACGGAGAGGCGGTTAAATGCGCCTGCCTTTCCGGAGGGCTGAACGACGGGCTTTTTGAGCTTATAAGGCGTGAGATATGAGTTGATATTCATTCGTATTTCTCCCTATCCTTTTACGGCGCCTGCGTATACGCCTTTTGTGAAATATTTCTGCAAGAACGGATAAGTACACAGAATCGGAACCGTTCCGATGATGGTGAGCGCCATGCGAAGCGAACAAGTGGGCACGCGGGCGGTGAAATCATTCATTTCGTTTACGTTATAGCCCATATTGGCGTCTTTATGCATATTGTAAAGCACAAGCTACAGAAATCTGTATTCCGCAATCTTTCGAATGGTTTTATTTTTGATTCGCTTTACTTCCTGCATGAAACTTCCACCTGCCTGCGTCTGAACGGTTATATCGGCATTTTGACAAAACATTCCGTCAGCGGCAAGGGATGAGTTTTCCCTGTATACGGTGTTTTTTAAGCTTTTTGTTAACAAAATTCTGTGTTCCAAACGAAACGCCGCTCCTCTAAGAGCGGCGCTCAATGCATTGTCTTAGAGCGTTTTTATAAACGCGTCGGTTTCTTCTCTTGTCGGCATGGAATCCGCCGCGCCTTTTTTCGTGACGGAAAGGGAGGCGAACGCGCAGGCGAATTTCATTGCATCCTTCAGTTTCTCGCCGCTTGCCAGGCGGGAGGCAAGCGCGCCGTTGAATGCGTCGCCTGCGCCGGTGGTATCGACGGCTTTGACTTTGGGTGCGTGGATGATGCCGCTTTCGGTTTGCGTTTTATAGAAAACGCCCTTTTTTCCGAGGGTTATAATGGCTGTTTGCACGCCTTTTTGAAGAAGAATGCTTGCAGCGCAGTCTGCATCTTCTTCCGTATGAATTTCTACGCCTGTATAGAACTCCGCCTCCGTTTCGTTGGGCGTGAATATGGAAACAAGCTTAAAAAGGTCGTCCGGGAGCGGTTTTGCGGGCGCGGGATTTAAAATCAAGGGCTTTTTAAGCGCGCGGCATGCAATCGCAAGCGCCTCTACGCTTTCGAGGCTCGTTTCAAGCTGCGTAAGCGCGTAATCACACGAAGCGATTTCATCCATCGCGTTTTTAATGTCGTCTTTTCCAACGAGCGCATTTGCGCCGGAAACGATTACAATTCGGTTTTCGGCGGTTTCCTCCTCCACTTCGATAAATGCGCAGCCGGTGTTAACGCCTTTTACAACGGTTAAAAGACGGGTGCTGACGCCTTCTTTTTGATAGCATCCAAGGGCGATTCCGGAAAGCGCGTCGTCCCCGATTTTGGAAAGCATGACAACCTCGCTTCCTGCATGCGCGGCGGCGGTCGCCTGATTAAAGCCTTTTCCGCCGGAGGAAATATTGGAGCTTGTACCCGGCACCGTTTCACCGTGGCGCGGAATACGCGGCGCATAACAGGTGATGTCTATATTGAATGAGCCGGAAACAAAGATTTTAGACATATTCGCAATCTCCTTTTGTTTTTTACAGTCCGAGCCTTCTGGCGGCCTCCTCCCACAAGCGCTCGTCTTCCATTGGAAGGTTTGCTTGCTTGGAGAGAATATTCACAAGATCAATGACTTCAAGAAGATATTCTCGCCCGGTTTTGAGCATGCCCTTTATGCCGCGCGCCCAGACGTTTGATTTTTGGGTAAGCCCGCTTTCGTCCATTTCCCGGATTACGCGATCGACGTCATATTGCACGCGGTGAAGCGTCGGGCGCCAAACGCCGCTGACAGCTTCCATCATCAGAAAGCATGCGCCGGGCAGATTTCTGGACGGAACGCCGATCGGGCCTGCATTGGCAATTGTTTTTTTGCCTCTTTGCATGATGAACATGTAATGCGTGTGGCCGACGAGCGCGAGGTTTGTCTGCATGGATGAAAACATTTCCTCCGCATCCCCGTGTCCCGGGATTACCATGGCGCGGGATTTGGAAAACGAGCCGTGCGCGATTTCAAAGGGCGGATAACCTGAAAAAGATACGCGCTTGCCAATGGGCATGTTTTCAAACGACAGAATGGTTTCGTTCGGAAGTCTTTCAAAGGTATATAAAAGAGAGCCTGTTCGGGAGTTGTATTTCCAACCATCATTTGGGTTTTTAAGGTGGTTCAAAAGATATTCTTCCCGGTTTCCGCGGATGATTTCCGTCGGGTACATTGATTTGATTTCCTCTATCAATTCCATCGTTCGCTCGGGATAGGCGCAGTCGCTCACGAAATCGCCCAAAAGCGCGCACGCGTCAAAGCCGATTTTACGAGCTTCCTTTAAGCATGCGCGAAAGGCTATGGAATTGGAGTGAATGTCCGAAAAAGCCGCGATTCTCATAGGTTCAGAAGCACGATGCCGGCAAGTCCCGATACAAGCATGACGGCGGTGCGAAGGTCGAATTTGTCCTTGTAGCGGATGATTCCGTAAACGGTCATCATGAGAATGAGGCCGCCCTGACGGATCGGGAATACGATTACCCCGTCAAGGAGCGTCAGCGACTGCATGTTGAACATGGTCGCAATGCCGGTCGAGGCTCCGACAACAATCGCGATGACGGCAAAGGGAATAAGACTTTTTCCGTTCGGGATTACAAGACGACGATCTTTCAGGAAAAAGATCAAAGAGACAATCACGGTGATACCGAGACCGAAAAGCGCGCTGACCAGCACAAACGATACGGAATAATCGTTTCCGTAGGCTCTTAAAAACAATTTCTGGATGACGGAAAGACAGCCGTCCAAAAGGAATGTAATGAGTACGAAAATCGTCCATTTTGCATTGGCTTTTTCCCCTTCGTTTTTACGGGGGACCGACAAAAAGAGCGTAAGAAGCACGCAGGGAACGCCGAAAATGTTATAAAGGTTCAGCTTCTCTTCCCAAAAAAAGAACGCCTAAAAGCATGGGAAGGAGCATCGAAAGGTTTACAATCAACGTGGTTTTTCCGACCGGTCCCAGCGTCAGCGTTTTCATGAGCATCATGATCGCCGTCAAAAACGCGCATGCGTAGAAAAATGCGTATAAAAGCCCGCCAAGCGGCATTTTTACGGAAACACCGAGAACGACAAGAGATACAATCATCGCGACATGACTGATTGCGTGAAAGGGAATCAGCGTCTTTATGCCAGGTTCAAAGCGTGCGCCGTATTCTTTGTTCGCGATGTTCTGAAAAAAGAAAAACAGAATCGCTAAAAACACAAAGTGCATTTTTGTACTTCCTCCCCTATGCCTTCACGCTTCCGGCTAAAAGCCCCGCCACAAAGTGCTTCTGCGCAAAGAAGAACACGATGTAGATGGGAATTCCGGATACAAGCGTTGCGGCCATCAAAAGGTTCCAGTAGATTTCGCCTTCGTCGCGAAAGCCGGTCAGAGCAACCTGAACGGTCTTCATGCGATCGCCGCTGGTGGCGACAAGCGGCCAGGTGTATTCGTTCCATGTGCCAGTGAATTTGAGAACGCCCAAGCTTGCAAGCACAGGGCCGGACAAGGGCAGATAGATCTTGAGAAACGTCTGAAACCGCCCGCATCCGTCAATCATAGCCGCGTCGTCCAGTTCCTTCGGGAACGACACATAGAATTGTCTGCAAAGGAAAACGCCGAACGAGCCTGCGATAAAAGGGAGAATGAGGCCGGTATAGGTGTTGAAAAGACCGTTTTCGCGCCCGACAATGATACCTAATTTTCTTAAAAGCGAAAATACCGGTATCAAAGTTACTTGTGTCGGAATCATCATGCCCAAAAGAATGAGCGCGAAAAGGGCGTTTCGGAATTTAAAGGGAATACGCGCAAACACATAGCCTGACATGGAATTGATGAAAAGCGAAATGATGACGGTGATTACGGTGACGATTGCGCTGTTATAAAAATACCTTGCCCAAGCCCCGTGACTCATAGCCGTTTTATAGTTTTCAAACATAAATTCTGAAGGGATGACGACAGGGTCGGACTTATAGATTTCATTCATCGTCTGAAGGGATACGGATACCGTCATAAGAAGCGGGAATGCGACGGATAAAGCAAGAAGCAGTATGAATATGCGGGATAGGACGGTAAAGGCAATATCGCCTTTTGAACGCTTCTTTATGCGCATCATCTATCCCACCTCGCTTTCGCCCGCGCGGTTTAAACGGAAATTGACATATGTAAGCAGCATAACGATCAAAAGCAATACGACCGACATGCTCGAGGCATAGCCCATTTTAAAATCGTTGAAGCCGGAGACATAAATCTGGTGAACGATCGTGGTTGTTGCGTTCATGGGATCGCCGCGCGTCATAATCTGCACCTGTTCAAAGGTTTTAAACGCGTCCACCATTGTTGTAACCAGAACGAAAAACGCGACGGGCTTTACCATGGGAAGCGTGATTTTAAACAGGCGCGTCGCCTCGCCCGCTCCGTCCACCGTCGCGGCCTCGTAAAGTTCCTCAGGAATTGAATTGATCCCGGCAAGATAAATCAGCATACAGTAGCCGATGTTTTTCCAGATGTTGACAAAGATCAGACATCCTAAGGCCAAGGACGGGTCAAACAGCCAGTCGCGTCCTCTCAGGGAAATAAAGTTGAGCGCTTTATTGATAAATCCATTGTTCGGATCATACATCATGAGCCAAATCATGGAGACGGCGGCCATGGACGTCGCGTAAGGAAAGATCAGAAGAAGTCTTAACCATTTCACGCCGCGAATGCCCTTGTTTAAAAGCGCCGCGGCAAGAAAACCCAAAAAGGTGAGCGCAAAAACGGAAACACAGGCATAAACGCATGTGTTTTTAAACGCCTTGTGAAAGGTCGTGTCCTCAAACAGACGGGCAAAGTTCTTAACCCCAATCCATGAAGCGGTATCAAGGTTATAGTTTGTGAAGCTGAAAAACAGATTCTGAAACGCAGGGTAAATCACAAACAGAAGAAAAAAGACAAAAAACGGCGTAAGCATGAGATATGCGGTCCAATTGTCCTTCTTGTTTGTCTTTTGCAACGCTAAGTCACCTCAAGTATGGCTCTGCCGGGCGGAGAATTTACCGCCCGGCGCGAATATGAAAGGAAATCAGCCTTCGATTCTAAATTCGATGTCGGCTTGCGCTTTGTTAAGGGCATCTTCAATCTCCATGCCGCCGAAAAGCGCATTTTGGTGAAGCTCGTTTCTGACTGTCTGGAAGCCGGTGGACCAGATGACACGCGGCATGCCGGTACCGTTGGCAACGCACAGGGAGCGCGCAGCGTTCCAGGGATCCATCTGGGCATATGCTTCGACAAGGGAATTGAGCGTTACGGGAATTTTGGTCATCTCAGCGCGCTTTAAGGTGGATTCCTTGGAGAGCGCGAAAGAAATGAAATTGAACGCCTCGTCGGGATTTTTGCAGGTTTTTCCGATAAACAGCATGTTGCAGCCGCAGAAGGATGCGTCTACGCCGTTGTTCGGAGGAAGCGCAATTCCGACCTTGCCCTCGTAATCGGGGTTGCCTAACATGGTGGTGAGCGCCGCGTTGTTAATCAGCGTCATTGCCGCGCTTCCGGATACGAAGGGATTAACTTCGTTTGCGGAATAGGTCAGATTGACTTCGGGAAGAAGTTCTTTTAAGAATTCAAGCGCTTCGGTGACTTTTTCGTTGCCTTCAAAAACGGGTTCGCCGTCCACGATATACTGTCCGCCGTTTCCGTAGACGAACACGTCAAGCTCTACAAGATTACCGCCCGTCGTCGGGAAGCAGAAGCCGGAAAATTCGACTTCATCCATGTCGTTATACACGGTAAGCTCTCTTGCGGCGTCCGCCAGTTCCTCCCAAGTCGCAGGAACTTCGATTCCAGCCTCCTCAAGAAGGTCGATTCTGTAGGCGAACACAAACGGCGTTACGGAATAACCGAGGCCGTAGATGTGATCTTTGTACGTTCCGTTGGCGAGAACGGCGGGCATGATGTCGTCCTTGCCTTCCCACGCGTCAAAATACTCGTCAATCGCCATGTACTGATTGGCTTCAACGCGCTGCGCGACGGAAAGAATGCCGTGACCGATCAGATCAACGCCCTCGCCGGAGGAAAATCGCGTGTTTAAAACCGTCTCCATGGGATCGCCGATGGCGGCTTCCTCATAGGCGATTTTGACGCCGGGGTTTGCCTTTTCAAATTCTCCGATGACCCAATTCCAGTAGTTGCGCTCGGGCTCGTCGTTTCCGATGCGAAGGAAGCTGAGCGTGATATTTTCCTCCTCGGTGAATGCCGGGAAAGTGAAAAGCATGGAAAAAGCGATAACAAAAGTAAGTATTCGTTTCATGAAACGCGTCCCTCCTTAATAGGAAATAGATTCGGGAAGATAAATTCTATCTTCAAGAAGTTGTCTTTGAATCCATTCGCTTCTAACGAACCTGTCCCCCGTTTCCTTTAAGCGTTCAAACAAGCGACGGCGGTAAGAAGAAATCATTTCCTTTAATTCTTCTTTTCCAATCAGATTGTTTTTCTCGCCCGGATCGTTTTCAAGGTCGTAGAATTCGTCAACGTCGGTCAGGTTCCAGACGTATTTGTGTGTTCTTGTGCGAAGCGCGCGGGTGGTATAAAGGCCGAATTGCTGACCGTTTGACGTAACGAGCACGTCTTTGTCGCACAATTCGTCTTCTTCCGTCGTTTCTGGAAGCGCTTTTCCCTGATAGGCGCTGTCCTCGGGAAGATTCGCATACTTTCGGATGCTCTTAGGAATATCGATGCAGTTCATGACGAAGGCGTCCGTCGTTCTCGGAGAAACGCCCGGAACGCGCATAAGGAGCGGCACGCGGATGATGTCGTCATACAGCACATAGTGCTTGTCCAGCATCGAATGGCTTGCGCACATATCCCCATGGTCGGAGGTGAAGAAAATGACAGTGTCTTCGTACTGACCGCTGTTTTTGAGGGCCTTGATAATTCTGCCCAGCGCGTCGTCCAGCTGCGTGATCCAGCCGAAATACCTTGCGACCATCGGCGCAAAATCGTCCCATGTAAGCGCGTCCGTATCCCAGCTCATGGTCTGCTGTTTATGAATGTAGGGCTTGTTTTTGAACGTATCGCCCCATCCGTCCCAAGGCTTAATATCCTTGGGGTCGTACATGCGGGAGTAGGGATAGGAAGGTCTGCACGGAAGGTGCGGGATCTCAAAATCTACCCAAAGATGCCACGGCTTTCCGCTTTGGGAATACCTTTTGATCATTTCAGATGCTCTGTCCGCCATCCAATGGCTCTCGGATTCCTCTACGGGAATCGGGCTTTCACAGCCGAGCCAGCCGCCGGTGTACTTTGCATCCGGGTATTTTTGGGCGATCATGCTTCGGTATTCGCTTAAATAAATGTGATCGGTGTAGCCGAAATCGGTTGGGGTTTTCGTGGGTGACACATGGAATCGACCGATGTAGCCGGTATTGTAGCCCTTTTCGTTAAGCTCCTTGGGCCAGCAGATGGCAGGATTCAATTCCGGGGTCGGCATGAAATCATAGTTCCACTGCGCGCCGATCAGGTCAGGACGTCTTCCGCACAAAAGCGCCTGACGTGCGGGCGAGCATACGGGAAGGGGCGTGAACGCGCTTTCGAATACGACGGATTCTGATGCAAGCGCGTCGAGATTCGGCGTTTTTACAGGCCGAAGCTTTCTGTAGCCTACCGAGTCGTGCCGAAGTTGGTCGGCGTTTATCAGCAAAATATTCATAACGGTTAAATGCGGGTGATGTCGCCATGGAACGCGGGCAGAAGCTCGGGAACCACCAGTGCGCCGCCGTTTTCGTAGCTCTTCATTGCGGCGAAGGTGTATTCGAGGGTTGCGAGCGCGTCGCGGCCGGAGGCGCGCAGATACTCGCGCGGAACATTGTTTACGATGTCCTCAAGGAAAGCGTTAATGCGGATCGGGAAGGTCGCTCCGAAATCCTTTACGCCGAAATCGGTGGTGATGGGCGCAGGAGACGCCATGGAGGGATTTTCAACCTTGTCGATGTCCCAGTAGTGAAGCTTCTCAACGCAGTTTTCGATGCAGAACGTGCCTTTGGTTCCGGCATGCTCGTAGCTCCACCAGCCGCCAAGGCCGAACATCGCGTCGCCTCTTTGGCTTAAAAGATAGCCGGTTCCGCCGTTTGCGAAGCGGACGTGAATGGAATTGATGGAAAGCATGGGATCGCATGCGGAGGCACGGACGCCGGGCTTCGAAAGGAACGCCTGAACGCCCACGATGTCGCCGCAGAAGTGGCGCATAACGCTGAAGGGATGGGCGCAGAACGCCTTTAAGTGGCTGTAGGGCGTCTGCCAGCGGGGCGCGCCGGGGCCTGCGTATTTGGATTCGGAGCCGTTGAAGCCAACCTTATGGATGCAGTAAACCATTTCGCCGATCGCGCCGTCTTTAATGAGCTTATCAGCAGCGAAGGCGGGCTCGGTAAAATAGTGGTTAAGGTCGCAGCCCAGATATACCTTCTGCTTTGCAGCGTAGCGCACAAGCTCTCTTGCGTCGTGGATGTCGGCGCAGATGGGCTTTTCAACCAGAACATTTTTCTTGTAATCGAGCGCCAGCATCGCGGGCTCGAAGTGCATGGAACCGTTGTCATAGCCAGAGGAAGTGACGGAAACAACGTCGATTTCCGGCATGGCCTTGAGCATTTCCTCTTCATCGTAGAATGCGGGAACGCCAAATTTCTCCGCAGCCGCGTCGGCCTTTTCCTTGACGAGGTCGCAGACTGCTACGAGTTCGGACAAAGGATTGTCGAAATAGCACTGAGCATGCGTGTTTCCGATGCCGCCCATACCGACGACTGCACACTTGAGTTTCATGTAAGGTTCCTCCTTTATTTAGCTGTTTATCCGGGCGTACGCGCTCGGCGTAACGCCCAGTTCCTTTTTGAATTCACGGGAAAAATGACAAAGGCTTGCAAAACCCACATCCGACGCAACTTCGCTGACGGTTTTTCCGTTTAAAAGCAATTCCGTCGCTTTGGCAAATCGATATCTTCTCAGATATTCCTGAACGCCTACGCCCGTTAAGTGTTTAAACTGTCTTGAAAGATAGTCGGGCGTGACGCCTGTCTCCTGCGCGATGACGGAAACAGACAAATTGGCATCGGAATATCGGGCGTTTACAATTCCAAGCGCGTTTGATACGTAATTGGGATAGGAATTCTGCTCGTTGGGGGTGCTCACGTGCTTTTGAAAGGCGCGCGACGCGTCAATCAAAAGGCAGACAAGCTGGCATTTGACCTTCAGCTGCCAGCCGGACTCTTTCTCCCCCGCGTCCTTAATCATCTGCTTTAATAAGCGGGAAACGCGCTTCTGTTCGTCCAAATCCAGATGGATCTTGGGTAAAGCCGCGGGCGCATCGGTTTCGAAAAGAGCTGAAAGCGCCGGAAGGCGCATAAGATCGCCTTCGAAAGCGGAGACTGTGCTTTTTAGGAAAAGGCAGTTGAAAATGGAAATCTGCCCTGTGCCGAGGTATCTGTGTACGACGCCCGGCGGAACAAGAAACAGATCGCCTTCGACAAGAAGCGTGTTTGCGTTGCTCGATTCATGCAGGCAGAAGCCGCTTTGAATGTACACAAGCTCGAAAAAATCGTGCGAATGCGCGCTTGTGCCCTTGTGTACGGTGCCGAAAACGACGACGCCCGGCTCCTTTGATGATACAAAATCGTCAAAATGCAAAACCTTTGCCATTGCCGGGCGTCTCCTTTCGGTCAGAATGCATCGGGGAACATTTCTTCAAGATAAACGATTCTTCCGGTGTTCAGGGACTCAATTGCGGCGTGGATAATCATCTGCGCCTTTAAGCCCTGAAGGCCGCTTCCGTCGATATCCTCAGGCTTCACGCCCGCGTCCACCTCGCGCACGAAGCAGCGGATGCGGTCGCGGAAGGTGTCGTCAAAGTTGGAATAGCCGCCGAACACGGGATTGGTGTACACGCGCTTTTCGGGATTGCCCGCGGGATAAAGCGTCGCCTCGCGCCACATGTCTTCAAAGATCAGCCTGCCTTTCGTGCCTGCGACTTCGCATCTTTCCATGGGATGTCCGCGGGCGATGTCGTAGGAGGAGGTGAGATGACCGACGGCGCCGTTTTTAAACTTCATGTTGGTGGACTGGGTAGACCAGATGGAGCGTCCTGGCGCCTTCATGGCGAAGGTCTGAACGGCCTCAACGTCGCCCATGAAATAGCGGATGATTTCGCAGGAATGGGGATTTAAAGCCTTCAGATGATAATACGGGCTGTCAAAATCCTGCGGCTTTCCGATCCAAAGCGCCATGTTGCAGAAAAGAAGATCGCCCAAGAGGCCTTCGTCCTGCCATTTTTTGGCGGCGCGGGCTGCGGGGGTAAAACGGTGATTGAAATCAAGCGCAAAGCAGCGATTCAGCTTCTTTGCGGTTTTCACCATGTCGATACCGTGCTCGATGATGTTTGAAATGGGCTTTTCGGTAAGGACGTGACAGCCTGCCTCAAGCGCCTGGATGGTGGGAACATAATGGTCGGAGGAATACTCGTAGCCGCCGGTTGCGACGGACACGAGGTCGGGCTTGAGCTCTTTGAGCATGGTGGGCGCATCGTAATACGCTTTAACGCCGAATTTTTTCGCCGCTGCGTCCGCGCGCTCGCGGTTTACGTCGCAAACGCCGACCAGCTCGACCAGTTCATCCTCCATATAGATTCTGGAGTGAAGATTTCCGATGTGGCCAAGGCCGATAACACATACTCTAAGCATAATCGATTAGTCCTTCTTCTGAAGCTTTACCGCGTCTGCGATGCCGCCGATATATTTGCTGTCGTAGGCTTCCTGAGAAGATGCGAAGGGTCTGTCGTTCATAAGGAAATTGACGTCCATGGGATTCGGACGGCCGGTTTCCTTCACACGCTTTTCAATCCACGCATCCATGCGCTTTTTGAGCGCTTCGACGATTTCGGGATTCTCGTCGGCAACGTTATGGTTTTCCTCGGGATCCTTGATTAAGTTGTAAAGCTCAAGCATGGGCTTAAAGTGGAAGTCGGGCTCAAGGGCTACAATCAGCTTCCACTCGGGAGTGCGCCAGCCGTGCTTGCGCATCCACGTGCATTCGGTGATGTAGAACTCGGGCTCCGCCTCGCGCTTTTCGCCGTATACGAGGGGCATCATGCTGCGTCCGTCGAAGGGCAGGCCGGTTTCAATGCCCATGATGTCAAGGAGCGTGGGGGTAACGTCTTTAAGCTGCATGTAGTCTTTTACGCGAACGCCGGCGGGCAGGTGATTTTTCCAAACGACCGCAAAGGGAACGACGAGGGTCGGATCGTACATGCCGTGGTGATCGAAATAGCAATCGTGATCGTAAAGCGTCTCGCCGTGATCGGATACAAATACCACGAGCGTATCCTCTTCAAGACCCAGCGCATGAAGCTTTTCAAGCATCTGGTTTATGCAGGTATCCATGTATGCGACTGCGGAGTCGTACTGCGCGATGACGTAGTCGGGATTCGTGCATCCTTTGGGAACCCAGGAGCCGATGTAATCGCCGAAGGGCTTAAAGTCGTAAACCTTTTGCATGCGCTTGTCCTCGGGGTCAAACGCGTCGCCCTGGAAGAACATATCCTGGAAGGGCTGGGGCGCAAGATACGGAGAATGGGGATCCATATGGCGCATGAAAAGGAAGAAGGGCGCATCTTCGCCTGCGAGTCTTTCAAGCTCGGGAATAGCCACTTCATTTAAGTTCATGGCCTTGTGGGCGCGTCCGTCGTCATGATCGGGGCCCCAGCCGGGGAAGCCGATGTATTTGTCGTAGCCGCGTCCGGCAGCGTTTCCTTGAAAGCCGATGCAGGTGGTGTTGTAGCCGAGATCTTTAAGCATTTCGGCAAGCACCGGAACGCCGTCGGCGATCGCTCTCTGTGAAAGGCCTACCACGCCGGTTCCAAAGCAGTCGCGGCCGGTCAGCATGTTGGCGTAGCCGGGCGTGGTTGGAATGTGCGCGGAGAAGCAATTCTCGAAGGTAACGCCGCCTTCGCAGTATTTGCCGATGTGCGGGGTGGTCAGACGGTGGTAGCCGTACATGCTCATGTGGTCGCGGCGAAGGCTGTCAATGCCGAAAAACAGGATGTTCGGAAGCTTCTTTGCCATGATGGTATCCCCCTCAAATTATAAATCATATACTCGATCGTCGTTTACATTTACGCGCTTTCCGTCCTTAGCGGACAGATAGCAGGAAAGAACGAGGCGAAGCGTGTCTCTTCCCTCTTCGGCTGTGCAGATGGGCGCTGCGCCGTTTAAGAACGCAGCCATCGGGCCCGCCTGATCCTTTAGGCGTTCGCCGTGCTGGGCAGGCGAAGGAATGCCGGAATCCGTCCAGCAGCTGTCGCCCTCCTTATACCAAACAAGGCCGGACATGCTTTCGTTTCTGGGAAGTTTCGTTGCGGGTGCGTCGCCGAAATACTGCTGTACCGAGCCGTTTTCCAGATAGATTTCGGTAGTAATCTCGGCAGCGTTTGTGGTAAAGGACAGGGAAATCTCTGCAATCATGCCGTTTGCATACTTGAAAAGGCATACGGCGTTGTCGTTGGGAATTTTGGGATTGACCATTGTAGACATTTCGCACATGACGGTTTCGGGCATGCCGAACATCCAGAGCATCAGATTGATCGGATGCGCGGAGTCGTCCGCAAAGATGTCTCGGTTCATTTTGGGATTTACGTGCCATGTGTTTTCAAAACCCGCCCATGTGTGAGTGGCAAGGCCGTGACGGCGGCGGAAAAGGCAGGTTTTTCCGAGTTCACCGCTTTTTACGATTTCGCGCATGCGTGCGTTCTGCGGGTCGGTTCGCATCTGCCAGCCCATCGTGAGGCGCACGCCGTTTTCGTTTACGGCGGAAACGATTCTGTCCGCCTCCTGCATGGTAAGCGATATGGGCTTATAGAGAATGACGTCCTTTTTGGCCTGAGCTGCCTTTTCGACGAGAGAAGCATGGAACGCGGTTTCGGAAGAAACGACGACGGCGTCGATGCCGGAAGCCAAAAGCGCTTCGGCGCTGTCAAACGCCTGAATGCCTGCGGGAAGCTTCTTAAGGGATGAATGAAGACGCTCTTTGTCGTGATCCCAAGCGCCGGTAACGGTTACGCCGTAGGTTTCGCTTTCGCGCATCCATTCGCCCGCGAAGGAGAAAACGTGCCCGTGCGCAAAGCCTAAAATGCCGACTTTTTTCATGGTGCACCTCTTTTATCTCGCGCCGAGAATTTTGAGTATCGCATTCATGTAGCCGTAGCTTTCGCTGGCAATGGCCTGCGCCTGCTGAAGCGTCTGCTCGGGGCCGATGACTTCAAGGCATACGGGGCCTTCGTAGCCTGCGTCGGTTAAGGCTTTAAAATAGCCGTAAAGATTGATTTCGCCTCTGCCGCAGGCCTGATCGGCGGGTGCGCCGGGATTCGGGCCGGGGCCTTTGCAGTCGCGGATGTGAACGTGTCCCATGCGGCTGACAACGCTGGCAAGCGCATCCTCGGGTTTCTCGCCGGCTCTGTGAATGTGGCTGGGATCCATGTCGACGCCGAAGGAATCGAGATCGATCATTTCCATCGCGCGAATGGTGGTGGGTGTTGAATAGATTGAGGAATTCACGTGCGCCTTACAGCAGAGCTTTACGCCGTATTCCTTGGCGAGCTTTGCGCGGGCGGTCAGAGTTTCAACAGCCTTGAGGAAATCCTCCTCCACGTCGCTCTTTCCGCCGGGGCCTACGTTTACAACGGGAATGCCCAAATACTGCGCGGCCTTGAATGCCTTGGTTAAGCGATCTTCGTCAAGGGATGCGACCTCCATGCTCAGAAGCTGTACGCCCGCTTCCATAGCGGCAGCTTTTACGAGGGGCGCTTCGGTCTCCCATGCGTCGAGCACGATGTGTTCGCACATGCCCTGAATGGCGGAAAGTTCGCACCCGTCGTATCCGGCAAGCTTGATGGCCTTGAATGCGGTTTTTACATCAACCGCTTTGAAAAGAACCGTGTTGATACCAAGTTTCAGCATGTTTTGTATCCTCCCTGATATATGAATGTATTTTAATTTCAAACGATGCGTCATTATTATACAATATGCATTTTCCGCTTTCAAGCAAAACGCAAAATTTGTGTTCGGATTTTATCAAATTGCCGCCTTTTATGCGCTTGACAAGTGCGGATTTTGCAAAATGAAGCGCACGGCATTTTTACGCGCCGTGCGCTTCATCAATTATTCATAATTTCGGTATTTCTTCCAAATATCAAGAACCAGCTGATATCTTTCAAGCGGCAGACCCTTGAAGGGGATGTTTGAAGTAGCGAAGATGTAGCCTCCGCCGGGCTTTGCGTGCGTGAGGCAATATTCGCAGGAATCGATCACATCCTGCTCGGAGCCGGTCTGCATATGGGCGCAATGCACGTTTCCGCAAAGGGCAACCTTCCCCTTCGTGATTTCCTTTACTTCCCTTATATCCACGCCCGCCATCGGGTCGATGGAGTGAAGCGCGTGGGGATTCGTCCAAATAAGCTGATCGAGAATGGGCATGATGTTTCCGTCAGTATGCTTGATTGCGTACCCGCCCTGAGCGCGGATATCGTCGATTATGCGCTTCAAGTAAGGCGTTACGAAGCGCGCAAACATCTTGGGCGACAAAAACGGTCCCATGTTGAAGCAGTAATCGCTGCAGAGAATAAAACCGTCAAAGCCGCCTTTCAGGAGCTTGCGGTTTCTATTTATGGCGTTTAAGCACATTTCCTCCGCTTGTCTGTCAACTGCTTCCGGGTCGTCGGCGATATTGTACGCAAGCGCCTCCATGCCGTTTCCGTCGGGAATGGCAAACGTGCCGTCGCCGTGCGTTAAAAGCATAAAGCGGTCGGATGTGATTTCTTTGATGATCTGAGCCGTTTTCATCAGGTGTTCATCGCTTAAATAATGAAGGCAGATTGCATCGTGCTCAAGACATGTATAAACCTTGACAAGATATTCCGCGTTTTCATAAAGCTTTTTGTCAATTTCTCCTTCCGAAAGGCCGTAAAGCTCGTCCTCCCTCAGAAAATCTTTGCCCATAAGCTCATTGGCGAGCTGAAACTCCAATTCAAACGTCGGTACGCGGTCGGGCGTTCCAAGATTAAGCGCGCAGATAAACCTCTCTTTCGGCGTCATGGCAGTCCTTCCTCTCTTTATCGGATGAGTCTTGCAAGGTTTCTCAAATCTTCGCCGCATGCTTCAAAGAACATTCTGTAGCTTTCGCAGTAACGGCTCTTTCCGGGTCTGTTCATTTCGTCAAAGGGCTCGCGATCGCGCCTGCATCCGCCGCGGCACAGAGAATAATGGCGGCAGACGCGGCAGTCCGGATGCATATACACGGACGTCGAGACAAATTCCTGCGCCTTCTTGGATTTCAGCATCGTTCTGAAATCATCAAATGCGATGTTTCCAAGCTTCCATTTGTCCAATACGTAAAAATCACAGGGATAAACGTCGCCGTTTCCCTCGATGACGAAATAGCAGGTGCAGCGGCCCGTCATGGAGCAGCTTTCGGGACGCCGGCCCTTGAGCATCTGAACATAATTGTCAAACGCGCGAACGCTAACGTATTCGCCGTTTTGAATATCTCTTAAATAAAGCCGGAATGTTTCAATCAGGAAGCGCCCGTAGTTTTCGGGACTTGGCGAAAACAGGCGCTCCTTAAGGTCGAAGTCATCAATACAGGGAATAAACTGAAGATACTTAAAACGGCGGATCGCTTCGTATGTCTCCGTTGGATGAGATGCGACATCGTCGTTTACAACGCACAGGATATTGAATTCAGCGCCGTGCCGCTGGAATCGTTCAGCGGTTTCAAGCGTTCTATCATAGGTTCCATTGCCTTGGGCGTCTTTTCTGTATTGATCGTGCAGATTTTTACATCCGTCAAGAGACAGGCCGACCAGAAACCGGTTTTCAGCAAGAAATTCCGCCCACTCGTCGTCGATCAGACCGCCGTTTGTCTGGATGCTGTTAAAGACCTGAAGACCGCGATTGTGCTTTTTTTCAAGACGGATTAATTCTCTGTAGAAGTCGAGCCCGGCAAGCGTAGGCTCGCCGCCCTGAAAAGCAAAGGCTACGCTGCCTTCTGCGTAAAGCATTGCGCGTTTTACGAGGGATTCAAGGGTTTCAAACGTCATACTGCCGTAATTGGGAACAGAACGGTTGTTCATAACGTCTGCATAGAAGCAGTATTTGCACCTGTACTGGCATGCGCCGGACGCAGGCTTGATAAGCAGTGAAATGGGCGGCAAAGCATATTCCTCCCGAATGTATGATAGATTCATTATACAATTACACTTTATTTATGTCAAACAAAAAGCGCGTCCGCTAAAAGACGCGCAAACAGCCTATAGAAGTATGCAGATGAATCCGCCGTTCCCTTCGTTTATGATTTTGGATAATGTCTTTTGAACCTTTATGCGGATATCATCTGGCATGCGCATGAGCTTTCCGGAGAGTCCTTCCCTGACAAGCTCGCTCAATGAACGCCCGAAAATTTCCGTCTCCCACAGGCTCTTGGGATCGTTTTCAAAGCCGCTTAAAAGATCCCTGACCAATTCTTCCGACTGCTTTTCCGTGCCGACGATCGGGCTGACTTCCGTTTGAATGTCCACGCGGATCATGTGAAGGCTCGGAGCGCCCGCCTTGAGCTTTACGCCGAAGCGGCTGCCCTGCTTTACAATCTGAGGTTCCTCCAGCGTCAGCTCGTTCATTTCCGGCGCAACCAATCCGTAGCCCGTCGCCTCTACGCTCTCAAGCGCGTCTTTCACGCGGTCGTACTTTTTCTTTGCGTCCACAAGCTCCTTCATAAGCTTTAAAAGATGCTCTTCACCGTCTACATTCTGACCGCTGGCTTCTCCGAGAATTCTGAAAAACAAGCCGTCTGCAAGCGCGGTTTTCATTTCGATGCTTCCATTGCTTAAGTGAATGCCGGTTGGGCGGATTTCGTCAATATATTCGCTTTCGGAAAGGCGACTGATCAGATCCTCGTAATCGCGAACGTGCGAAAGGCCGCGGGAGGAGGTTTGGATGGAGTCCATGATGCTTTCGTGTAAATAGTGGTTTCCGTCGAGCGCGCCGAGCCATGCGGGCAAATCCAGATGAATCTCGGTCAGCGGGAATTCAAACAATATGCTTTCGAGGATTTTGTTTATGTCGCTTTCAGACATGGTTTCGGCGTTTAACGATATCACGGGCACGGCGTATTTCTTTGAGAGCTTTTCTCTTAAATCCCTCGATTCCTGAGAAGCTGGGCGCGCGGTGTTTAAGAGAATCACATACGGCTTATTCAGGGCTTGAAGCTCCTTTATCGCTCGTTCCTCCGCTTCCTCATAGGCGCGCCTTTCAAGATCAGTGAAGCTTCCGTCGGTGGTTACGACAAGTCCCACGGTCGAATGCTCCTCAATAACCTTTTTCGTGCCGATTTCTGCTGCGGTTTCAAGGGGAATATCATGATCGAACCACGGCGTTCTGACCATACGCGTATCTCCGTTGTCGTTTGCGCCGAGAACGCCGTCGATTAGGTAGCCAACGCAGTCGATCAGCCTTACGCGAAACGACGCATTATCTTTTAAATGGATTTCCGCCGCCTGTGCAGGCACAAAGCGCGGCTCTACCGTCGTAATGGTCTTTCCTGCGCCGGAAACGGGCAGTTCGTCTATTGCGCGGTCGCGCCGGGCGCTTTCCTCCATGTTCGGAAGCACCGAAAGCTCCATAAAGCGTTTAATAAAGGTTGATTTTCCGGTGCGCACCGGGCCGACGACGCCGATATATATGTCGCCGCCTGAACGATTGGCAATGTCCGAATACAGATTCGTTTGATTCATTAAAATGCCTCCGCTTTCTGATTCGTTCTGCCTAAGCCTATGAAAGGGAAAGCCTGCGTATTCTTAAAGGACGGGCTTGTTTTCTTCTATTGCGCCGGAGGGGAAAATCATGTATAATAGAAGCAAGTTTATGCCCGGAGGCAAGTATGAAGGAAGCTAAGAACATAAAGAAAAAAAGAAAAAAGGCGGCGAGCGTGAATACGCTGCTTGTTTTGCTGTGCGTTCTTCTTTTGATCGTTGCAGGACTTTATATTATACGGTTCTATACGCTTCGTAACGACACGAAGAGGGATAATGAACGGTTATCGGATATGTACAGAGAGGCTAACGATAAACCTGTAATCGAGTCTATGGTATCGGATGCACCGGTAGATGGAAACGCGAATGCGGGAAATGTGACGGAAAACGAGCCGATTATCATAACCTATCCACGTCCGCCCGAGGAAATTGCCCCGGCGTTTATGAAAGCATATGAGATCAATCCTGATGTCGTCGGTTTCCTTCATGTACCTCAAAGGACGGTTGACGATATTGAGCTCTTCGTAGTTAAAAGGGATAATGCGTATTATCTAAACCACGATTTCTATGGTGAAGAAAAAAAGAGCGGAACGCTGTTTTTGGATGAAGTAAACGCTATATGGCCGCAGGATCAGCACTTGATCATCTACGGACACAATATGAAGGACGGAACTATGTTCGCTCGCCTGCCCAGATACAAGTCGATCGAATATGCTTATAACAATCCGTTTGTGTATTTCGATACGCTCTATGAAAAGGGAAGCTATGTCGTATTGGCTGCGATTCGCCTGCCCGCCGGCGAAATGCTGACGGAAGGGTTTAACTTAAGAACGTTTACCTTCGGAGAGACGAGCTTTAAGTCCTTCATGTACGATGTGCGCGAACGCGCCTTGTATGTAACCAATGTGGGCGTTAACGAAGACGATCAGCTTTTATCGCTTGTCACCTGCGCCTACAATGAGGACGACGAACGCTTTTTGCTGATTACCCGGCGAATCCGCGAAAATGAAACGGAAGAGGAACTCAAGCAAAAGATCAGATAATATACGTTAGGATGTGAAAATATGTCTTTAGCTGCGGAGCATTTTAAGGCGCTTTGCGAGAATGTGAACTATCAGGAGCTTAAATCAACCGAAAAAATACAAGCGGAGTTAAGGCGCGTCATTACAGATACCCAGCAATTGACGCTCTCTCAGATGGATGATTCCTTGTCGAGACAATTGGGAAGCATTCTTTTTTCCCATGAGGCCGGCCTTATTTCGGCGCTAAGCGCCATCAATCCCCCGGAAATCAAATGGCGCAGAAAAAGTATACTCACGCTATCTTCCCTATTTGCACTTTTGGGAACCGCTGCAGGCGTGGGCGCCCTTATTCTGATTTTCAACAGCGGCAAACTCTGGATCTTTCTCCTTGCGTTTATTTCGGTTGCGCTGTTTTTGTTAAATGCATTGTGGCCCAGAGAAAAGCCTACCGCTGACATTTACCAGTCTGTGAATGCTAAAGCGCTTTTCATGCTTGCCGAAAGGCGCATGGAGGCGATTGACCGCGATCTTGAAGCCTACTTGAACATCCCCGGCACGAATCAGGATGAGGACGAAGGCGTTCTTCAGCTGATTACAAAGGCCGTCGGCATGAAGCGGGAGGATCCTGACAGCGTTCCGGACGAGCTTATGACGGCGATTACCGCGCTTTCGATCGCGCGGGGCTATTCGCTTTATGACTATAACGGAGAAAACGACGAATATTTTGACGTTATGCCCACGATTCGCCAGACGCGAACGATCGTGCCCGCGCTGGTCAAAAATGGACGCGTGCTTTCAAAGGGACTTGCCATTGAACATACCCAGGAGCTTTCGGAGGAATAACAGGCTATGAAATATATCGGCATTGATATCGGCGACGGCGAAAGCGCGGTTGCGGTATTGGAAGAAGACAGCATTATTGAACCTGTGATAGAATATTTGGATGGGTGCGGCAGTATTATTTCTGTAGTCGGCATGTCGGGCACGGATGTGCTTGTCGGCGAAAAGGCGCTGATTGACAGAAAGGTTGTTCACCTGCGTTCGCGGTTCAAAAGCCGCTTTTTGTCTTCCATCGATTCCGAGAGGGACATTGAACGCTTTGCCCACGGCCTGAAAAGCGCCCTTCTTCGAGAAAAGGAGGACTTTTTCGATGGGGATATCACCGTTGCGGTCGGTTGTCCCGCAGGCTGGAAGGATATAGACCGGAAAAGATATGCGGAAATTCTCAAAAAAGCGGGCTTTGAAAACGTACACATCGTATCCGAATCGCGCGCGGCGTTTTTCTATGCAAGATATGCGCACGAACTGAAGGTTGCGCCCGAGATGCTCAATCAGACGACGCTGGTTATCGACATCGGATCCTCCACCACGGACTTTGCTTATATTGTAAACGGAAAAGAATCGGCCGTCGGGACATTCGGAGACGTAAATCTTGGCGGCGGCTTAATCGAGGCGGGCATGCTCGCCCGTTCAATTCGAGACAACAGAAAAAAAGAAATCCTTGAAGAGGTATTCAAGAAATCACCTTCATGGAAGCATCGCGTCGAAATCGCGGCCAGAAGGCTCAAAGAGCAGTACTTTTTAAATGAAGACGAGTGGAAGACAATTCCCTGCGTCGGCGGCGAAACGGTGTATTACGACGAACCTGTGCGCGTGAAATTTGAACTCAACGAAGACATCATGGACGAGATTCTGTCTACGCCGATGAGCGAACTGCACGGCGCGACATTTTATGAGAGCCTGAGCGACTTATTGAGGCATACGCATCAAGCGACAAGCGAAAACCCGCCCAAGCTCGTCATTCTTACCGGCGGCGCTTCCAGAATGCGCTTTTTCAGAGAAGCCGTAGAGCGCCGATTCCCGTCAAGTCAGGTAATCCTCTGCCCCAATCCGGAATTTTCCATCGCAAAGGGACTGGCGTACGCTGCAAGGGTGGACAAAAAGCTTGAAATGTTCAATCACGACATTCAGGCATATTTTGACAGCGGAGACATAAAGGATGCGATTCACGAATCCGTCCGCTGGCTGACGGTTCCGCTTTCAAGTATACTGTCCGGGCGAATTGTAAACGACGTTGTCATGAAGGTGCTTGCGGACTGGAAAAAGGGCGAAATCCGTTCGATTAACGATATGGAAAAGCCGATTATTGAAAGAGCGGGGCTTCTGCTTAAGACGCTTAAGGAAATTCCCGAGATTTGCCCTGCGATTGACGATTGGTGTCAGAAGCTGTTTGCGCGCGTCCAGCCGCAGCTGGATGAAATTTGCAGAAAGCATGATGTGGACAGGGCGCTTATGTCTTTAAGCTACTTAACGTCGATTGCAGGTCCCGATCAGGTCAACATTCTGTTTGAAAATCCTGCGCTAAGCGGCATCGCATATGTGATTACCGGCGCGGTCAGCGCGACGATCTGCGGCGGCGGCGGAGTTGCGCTTCTGACTGCGGGGCTTCCCGGCGTTCTGATCGGCGCAGTATTGGGCGTTGCAGTGGCTTATCTGGGCAAAAGGGTCATTGCCGCACAAATCAATAAAGCCGATCTTCCGCTTATCTCAAGAGCGATTATTTACAGAACCTTTAAAGGCAGTCTTTCCTCTGCAAGGCAAAAGCGAATGATCGAAGAAGCGCTCATGGAGACGATGTCGAAGCCGGAATTTGAAAGAACGCTTGAAACGGAAGTCACCATCAGCATTGAAGATCAGATTATGAAGCTTGCAAGAAATGTTGAAATGCCGATTGTGCAGTGACAAATGAAAAAGAAGCTCGCCAAGGAGCTTCTTTTTCATTTAATCGCAAGCTTTTGATTTAGAGAAGGTCAGAAAACCTAAAATGATTTTAAAGAGCATCGTTGCCGCGAACATACCAAGCGCCATTGCGCCTGCGGCGGATAAAGTATAAGAGCCTTTTGTGAGGAAAACTTCCTGATTTCCCTGAAGTAAACCCAGCATGGTGTAGTAAAGCGCGCCGCCGGGAACAAGCGGAATGATGGAGGTGATGATAAAAACTGTGACGGGCGTTTTCACAATGCGTGCGAGTATCTCGGCGAAAAACGTGCCGGACGCTGCGGCAAGCGCGTAGCAGATGGGCTCCGATACGTTAAAATGCATGGCGACCAAATAAACGCCCCATGTAAGCGCGCCGCCCAGAGCGGAAAAGACGAGCTTTTTTGAGATGACGCCGAAGAACATTCCGAAGGATATGCTTCCGATAGCGGCCATCAGAATCGGGATGATCCATTCGTCCATGATCATACGTGAGCGCCTCCCATCAGCGTAAGAACGCCCGCCGCGCCGACGGCGATTGCGATGGCTAGAAACAGCGCTTCGGCGACATGCATGGTGCCTGCCTGAATATCGCCGGTTATAAAGTCGCGCATGCCGTTTACAAGCTCGACGCCCGGAATCAGAAGCATTACGTTTCCGATAATGATTTTATCCGCGTCGTGCCCGAAGCCCAAGCGCGTGAAAATAACGGCGAAAAACGCGGAGATTGCGGCGCAGAAAATGTCCTGAAAGACGATGTTTCCGCCAATTGCGCGGGCAAGCATGCCGGCAAAATACAATACGACGCCTGCGACTGCCGAAGCGGCGGCGTCCAGCCAGGAGCCGCCGAAAAACACGGCGAAGGAAGAGCTAATGACGGCGTAAATCAGAATTTTCTCAATGTGATTATAGCGGCGGACATTTGATTTTTCCTTGATCAAACGTGCAAATTCCTCAGCGTCAGGCGTTTCCCGGCAGATTTTGCGGGCAAGATCGTTCATGCGATCAAGAAGCTCAAGGTTTGTCTGCACATTCACAACGCGCCTTGAATGCGTGATTTCTACCCCGTCAATTGTGATGGTTACGATGATGTTTGACGGAATGCAGAATACGTGAGATTCGCTTGCGCCATAGGCTTTTACAAGGCGGGCGATCGTGTCCTCTACGCGGTAGACTTCTCCCCCGCTTCTTAACATGATTTCGCCGAGGTCGAGAATCTGGGTGAAGATTTTATTGAGATTTTGAGTGTGCATGCTTAATGTGCGTCTCCCAAAGTATTGATCTATTTGTTTTCAAGCGCTTCTTTTAAAACCGGGTAGATTGCTTCGGCCATTCTGTAAAAGCCCAGATCGTTGGGGTGCGCGCCGTCTACGGTGCAGGCGTCTCTGTCCTTATCTCCAAACAGCGTCTTTCCGTCGATAAAGCGCACGCGTTTGTCGCCTGCGTCGATTGCGTTTTTATAGGTTTTATAGATGGCGTCTCTTCTCGCTTTGACGACTTCCGGATCCTTAAAAACGTCGGGCTTTGTGACGATGATAACCGGGATGTCGGGATGCGCTTTTCTAACGATTTTAAACATGCGCTCGTGGGTGTTTAAAAGATGCTCAACGGAAGGCGCATTGTGGTCGTAATCCATGACAAAAGCGCACATATCGATGCCAGCGATGAAATTCGCCATGATTTCCTCGCCTCTGCCGCTTCCTGAGAATCCAAGGTTTACATGATCCGAGTCCAGCCAGCGGGAAATGAAGCCCTGATAGCTGTTTCCGGGACGGGACGCGCAGCCGCCCTGCGTGATGGAAGAGCCATAGTAAACGACGGGCTTGTCGTAGGTGTATTTGCGGGGAGATAAGCAGGATGCGTCCTTTTCAAGGCCGACCAGAATCGCGGTTACGCCGTTGTAGAGCGGAAGATTGATCTCGATTTCCGCTTCTCCTTCGGGCTTTACGACAAAGCCCTCGTACCAGCTGCCGTCGGGCTTTTCGGGGCGAACGGAGCCGGAGAAAACGCCGTCTGAGATGATATCTACGCCGCTGATGCCGGTTAAGGGCATGTGGGACATGGTGAACGCATGGCGGGAATGAATACGAACGGCAATTTTTCTGGAATTTGTCTTGAAACGAACGCGTCCGCCTGCTGTATGAGTGGCAAGCAGTTCAACGCCTTCGTTTGTACCCTTCGCGATATCGGCAGGCACACGGAAAAAATCTTCGCCTTCGCAAACGGCAAGACCGCGAATCTCAAAGGGTTTGTCCTGCGCGTTTCGCCAGATATATTCTTCTTGAGAAAGCTTGCTGCCGATGAAAAAATTCGGGTCGATTTTTCCAAAATCCATAAAATTTCCTCCCGCTTCTGTCGTTTATTTCTCTTGTTATTATACCGACATGAGGGCGTTGATGTCAACAAAGTTTTGGGATATAATGTTGTAAAGAGGTGAAGAGCGTGAAGCATAAAAAGTATGTGGAGACGCGCTTTGGCGTTATTCTCCTTGAAAGCGAAAACGACTGCCTGACGGGTGCAAAACGCGTTTTACAATCTGATGCGGATTGTTCCTGTCCCGTGCTTGAAATGGCGGCGAAAGCGCTTTTAAACTACAATAACGGCCTGCCTTTTGATGAAGCCGTTCCGCTTGCCCCTCGATGCACGCCTTTTCAGATGGCGGTATACAGGGAAATTTCGAAAATCCCGTTCGGTGAAACCGCGTCATACGGCGAGATTGCAGAGAGAATCGGAAAAAAAGGCGCGTGTCGCGCTGTGGGAAGCGCGCTTAACAAAAATCCCATTTGGATTTTCATTCCCTGCCATCGCGTGATTGGCAAAAACAAGGCCCTCACGGGCTTTGCCGGAGGGCTTGAAATGAAAGAAAAGCTTCTTTTACACGAGAAAGATTATTTGGCGAACAATTCCGCAATCTGCACGGCATTTGTTGCGGCGCCCTTCCTGACCTGATCGCCGCAGCACCAGAGGGTCAGACCGCAGTCACCGGCGATGAGGTCGCGGCGGATGCGGCCTACATATACGAGATCCTGATCGGACGTATCCAGCGGAGTCGGATAGTTTCTGCCGTTCAGATCTTCGGTGAGAACGCAGCCGGGCGCGGAAGCGACGGCTTTTTTTACTTCGTCGAGGCATACGGGGTTTTTGGTCTTAATCTGAACGCTGATGGAGTGCGAGCGCATAACGGGTACGCGAACGCAGGTACAGCAAACCTTGAGCTCGGGAAGATGCATGATTTTCCGTCCTTCGTTTTGCATTTTCATCTCTTCCGTTGTATAGCCGTTTTCGGTTTCAGAACCGATCTGCGGAATTACGTTGGACAGAATCTGGCACGGGAAGATGCTGTTTACTTTTTCTTCGCCCTTGGCCTCTGCCAGAATCTGATTTTCAAGCTCCTCAATGCCCTCTCGTCCCGCGCCGGAAACCGCCTGATAGGTGGAGGCGACCATGGATTCGATTTCGGCAATTTTTGCGATTCCGCCGATGGCGACCATGGTGATGATGGTGGAGCAGTTGGGGTTGGCGATGACGCCGTTGTGCTTCATAGCGTCTTCGGGGTTGATTTCCGGAACGACCAGCGGCACATCGTCGTCCAGCCGGAACGCGGAGGAATTGTCGATGTATATTGCGCCGGCCTTTTTGACGGCGGGTGCGAATTTTTTGCTCATGGCATTGCTGACGGCGCCAAGAACGATGTCCATGCCCTCAAAAGCCTGCTCGTTGGCTTCCTGAACCGTGATTTCGGTATCGCCGAAGGGCAGCTTTGTTCCTGCGGAACGAGCGCTTGCAAGGGCGCGAAGCTCGCCGATGGGGAAATTGCGCTCATTAAGAACTTTCAGCATTTCGCGGCCGACTGCGCCGGTTGCGCCAAGGATCGCAAGATTAATTTTTTTCATTTGGAAAGCCTCCTTTATTTGTGCATGCGGGCGAAGAAGCTTTCGCCGGTCGCATTCAAAGTATTTAAAAGGGTTTTATGATTGATAGGTTTGGTTTCGATGATCGCCCAGTCATCTTTATGGAGGGCGGTTTCGGCAAAGGATTCGATGAGAAACGCCTTTTCCTCAGAAATGCGCACATAATATCTGTACTCCCCGGATGCAATTTCGCTTACATCCTTAAGTCCGTTTGGAAGCATATGCTTCGCACCCGAAATGATGCGCATAAGATCGCTGATTACGTTGGCAGCCGTCGGATATTTTCCTGCGCCTTGTCCCGAGAAAGAGAAATGGCCCGACTGCTTTCCGACATAATAGGCGTAGTTGACGTTTTTCTTAATGGCGCTTTCAGATGCGTTCGATTTAAAAAGATGCACGCATACGTCTGCCGAAATCGCTTCTCCATCCTTTTTACAGGAAGCGATCAGTCGGGGAGAAACGCCTTTTTCTTTAAAATAGGCAATATCGATGGGACGAATGTTTCTTATGCCGTTTACGGGAATGTCTTCTCCCTTCACATATGCGCCGAACCCTACCGCAAGACCCAGAATCAATTTTCTCTGCGCGTCCAGCCCGTCTACGTCGCTTGTGGGATCGGCCTCCGCATAGCCCAGCGACTGCGCTTCCTTGAGCGCGTCTTCATACGTCATTGAATCTGTTTCGATTCTGTCCAGCATATAATTGGTGGTGCCGTTTAAAATGCCGCCGAATTCCACAATATCGTCTGAAAGCGCCTGATCATGAAGACATTTCAGCACCGGAATGCCGCCGCCGCAGGAGGCGCTGAACAAAAATGCCGCGCCGGATTTGTCCGCTGCGTCCTTAAGCTCCTTCATGGCTTCGCTGACAAGCAGCTTGTTTGCGGTTATGTAGTGCTTTTTTGCGTTTAAGCATTTAAGCGCATAGGTTCTCGCAGGCTCAAGCCCCCCCATCGTTTCAACGACCGCTTCGATCTCCGGATCGTTTACAATATCGTCTATATCGGTGGTCATGTTGTCCATCCACACCTTTAAATCAAGCGTGCGTTTGACTTCGAGGTTCGGATTATTGGATACAAACTCATATACGCCGCTTCCGATTTTGCCCATGCCAAGAATTGCAATTTTCATAGTAGCCTCCGAAACATTATTTTAACATGTCCGTGATGCAAAAACACTTGTATTTGAATAGAGCACATTGTATCATAAAAGGGAAAGAAAATCAAGTGAAATCTTCGGAGGACAATATGGCAGAGTTTACCAGTACAAGAAACAAAAATTTGACGGCCAGCGCATATGAGGCGGTTTTCAGCGGCCTTGCGCCGGACGGCGGCCTGTATGTGCCTGAGAATATTCCTGAATTAAAGATCGAAGATGTATTAAATGACACATACAGCGAAATGGCGAAAAAAGTATTGAAGGGCATGCTTCCCTCTTTTACGGAAGAAGAAATCTCTGAAAGCGCAGACGAGGCGTATCTATATCATTTTGATACGAAGGATGTTGCGCCGCTTGTAAAGACCGGGGACGCCTATACGCTGGAGCTTTTCCATGGCGAAACCTGCGCGTTTAAGGATGTTGCGCTCTCGATTCTTCCGCGCCTTATGGTAAGAGCGAGAAAAGCGCTTGGGAAAAATGAAAAAATCCTGATTCTCACGGCGACCTCCGGCGACACGGGTTCAGCAGCTATGAACGGCTTTCGCGATGTGGAAGGAACGGGCATTATCACGTTTTTTCCCGACGGCGGCGTAAGCGATATTCAGAAAGCGCAGATGACCAAGATGCAGGGAAAGAATCTTTCGGCATGCGCGGTCAAGGGAAATTTCGACGATTGTCAAACAATGGTCAAGAACATGTTTTCCAATCTCACGCCTCCGCAAGGCATTCAGCTGTCCAGTGCGAATTCCATAAACATTGCGCGTCTCGTGCCGCAGATTACCTATTATTTCTGGGCGTATGCGCGTCTTGTAAAGGAATATGGCCTTGAAATCGGAAAAAAAGTGGACTTTGTTGTTCCCACCGGCAACTTTGGCGACATCCTGGCGGGCTTCTATGCAAAAATGATGGGACTTTCGGTCGGAAAGCTCATTTGCGCCTCAAACGCCAATAATGTGCTGACTGATTTTATCAAAAGCGGCGTATACAATAAGAAAAGGGAATTTAAAAAGACCATTTCTCCGTCCATGGACATACTGATTTCATCCAACCTTGAGCGAATCTTATTTCTTTCCGAAGGAAAAGACGATAAAAGGGTTTCTAAATACATGAAATCGCTTAAGGAAACGGGCGAATATCGGATTTCGGATAAAGCGCTTTCGTTTATTCAGGAGCATTTTGTTGGATATTCATTTTCGGATGAAGATTCGAAAAAAGAAATCAAAAAAGTGTTTAACGAAAATAATTATCTTATCGATCCGCATACCGCCGTCGCATTCTGTGCGATGGAAGTATACAAAAAGGAAAACCCGGAAGCAACGCTTGTCGTGCTTTCGACGGCCAGTCCATACAAGTTCTCGGACAGCGTGATGGACGCGCTTGGAATCGAAAAGCCGAAGGACGCGTTTGAGCGCATCTGCGTCCTGGAAAAAGAGACAAAAACCGTTTCTCCCGCGCCGATTGGAAAGCTCAGAGACGGCGAAGCGATTCATAAAGACGTGATCGAAGTGAAAGACGGATTTGAATATGTTATCGGAAAGGCGGAAAAAGTATGCAGAGCGTAAAAGTTAGAGTGCCGGCGACCAGCGCCAATTTAGGCCCGGGATTTGACAGCCTCGGGATCGCCCTTTCGCTGTATGCCGATTTTGAATTTGAAATACTGGAGGACGGCCTTGTAATCGAAGGCTGCCCAGAGGAATACAGAACCGAAAATAACCTTGTTTATACCGCTTTTCGCGGGCTCTACTGGCGGCTTGGAAAGCGCGCGCCGGGCGTGAAAATTAAGATTCATTCGGAAATTCCTCCGACACGCGGGTTAGGTTCCTCCTCTGCGATGCTCACAGGCGGGGTTCTGGCGGCGAATCATTTCCTGGGAAATCCCTATTCGCGCGCGCAGCTTCTTCAGATTCTCACGGAGTTTGAAGGGCACCCGGACAACGTATCGCCCTGTCTTTACGGCGGACTTACCGCCACTGCCGTTCAAGGGGAAAAGCCGTATATGGCCTCCTTCCCGGTCAATGACAGGGTAAAATTCTGTGCGATGATCCCCTCTTTTGAGCTTTCGACTTCGGCTTCCCGAATGGCGATTCCAACGGTCGTCAATCATAAAGACGCCGTTTATAACGTATCGCGCATTGCGCTTCTTTTAAAGGCATTTGAGGACGCAAACGCCGAGCTCTTTTCCGTTGCGCTGAACGACCGCCTGCACCAGCCGTATCGCGAGCATCTGATTGACGACTATAAAACCGTGCGCTTAAATGCGCTCGGATGCGGCGCGTGCGGCCTGTATCTGTCCGGCGCAGGCCCTACCGTTATCGCCGTGTATTTTGACGATGAAGTACCCGGTCGGATTCAGAAGCTTTTAAGCGGAATCAGAAACGAATGGATCGTGAAGGAGCTTCAGGTGGACAAGACTGGCGCGCAAATTGTCGAGGAGGCGTGATATGGTGAAAAACGCATACTATATCGTCGATAAAAGCATCCTCCCGGATTATTTTGAAAAAGTGATAGAAACAAAGAAAATTCTGTCAGCCGGAACAGTCAAGGAAGTCAGCGCGGCTGTCAAAATGACCGGCATATCGAGAAGCACCTATTACAAATACAAGGATTTCATTTTCGAAAAGGAAGAGACGCTTTCTGAAAGAAAAGCTGTGTTTCTTATGCTTTTGAATCACGAAAAGGGCGTGCTGTCGAAGGTTCTTACCGCTATGAGTGAAAGCGGCGCAAACATTATTGCCATTACGCAAAGCCCGCCCATTGCTTCCCGCGCATCGGTTACGCTTACGTGCGATATTTCAAGACTAACGCTGGATGTACCAAAGCTTTTAAACGGCATTCTTGAAATCGCAGGCGTTGAACAGGCGACACTGATTTCCATGGAATAAAAAAGGACTTAAATAGAAAAAATCGGGCATGATAACATCAGGAGTTGATGTGCGTGCCTGATTTTTTTTATTCAGAAAGCGAAGTTCTTCGCCTTACGCCGCGCAAAACGCTTGAAGAAAACAAAGCGTGTCTGAGCGCGATTTTTCATTTACCGGATAATATGGATGTGATTGTGAAAAAGTTCGATTCGTTCGGATTCAGCGCAATGATCGTCTATATAGAAGGGCTTGTAGATACTGAGAAGCTGTCAGAATGCGTAATGAAGCCCTTGATCGATGCGAAGGAAGAAAAGAATGTTTTGCCAAAGGATCGGATTTCGTTTATCAAAACAGATGTGCTTTATGCAACACAGGTGAGTGAAGCGGAAACTTTTTTAGACATTTCCCGGGAAATATTATCGGGAATCTGCGTGTTGTTTATAGACGAATGCGAGCAGGCGTTGTTTATCGATCTAAGAAAAATGCCGCACCGTCCTGTCAATCGGACGAATAATGAATCCGTCGTTTTAGGTTCTCAGGAAGGGTTTGTGGAAAATTTAAGGATGAATATATCCCTGATCAGAAAAAATCTAAGAACGACGCAGCTGGTGACGGAAATCATCGACGTTGGAAGCGAAAACAAAACGAAGGCTGCGATCATGTATGTAAAGAACGTGACGGACGAACATATTGTGGATGAGGCAAGGCGAAGACTTAAGTCCATTTCCGCTAAGACGCTCATAGGAACGGGTCAGATTCAGCAGCTGATTGAGGATCATCCGCTGTCTTTGTTTCCCCAGATTCTTCAGACCGAACGGCCCGATCGCGCGGCAGCCGGGCTTTCCGAAGGGCAGTTTGCAATTTTGACGGACAACTCCCCCTATGCGCTTTTAGGGCCCTCAACGATTTTCCATTTTCTGCATGCCTCGGACGACAGCTTTATGCGCTGGCAGTACGGAACGTTTGTGAGATTCATTCGGATTATGGGCATTTTATTTTCACTGCTTCTTCCCGGTATGTATATCGCCCTAACCCAGTTTCATTCGCATCTTCTGCCGATGAATCTTTTGTCTTCAATCGCCGAAGCGAGAGCCAACGTACCTTTCTCCATTCTGGGCGAAATTTTGTTTATGGAGTTTGCATTTCACTTGATCAACGAAGCCGGCACGCGGATTCCTTCTCAGATCGGATCGGCTTTGGGAATTGTGGGCGCGCTGATCTTAGGACAGGCAGCGGTCACGGCGAATATCGCTAGTCCCATCCTGATCATCATTGTCGCCATCACCGGGCTTGGAAATTTTGTGATTCCGAGTTATGCGCTTTCAATCGGGCTTCAGATTTACAGGCTCATTATTTTGTTTGCAGGCGCAATGTTCGGGCTTTACGGAATTGTTCTGGCGCTTTTCCTCATAACGGTCTCCGTTTGCTCCATGCGTTCCTTCGGCGCGCCCTATGTCTCCCCGCTCGCACCGAAGCGATCCGGAAAGGGTGACGTTATTCTGAGGATGCCTTTCGGCTTTAAAAGGGCAAAAGCGTTTTTTGAGAAGAAGGTCGGTGAAGAAAAGACAGATGCATAATATAAAAATGGGCGTTCGATGGGCGCTTACGAAGAATCAGAATACAGAAGAAAATGAGGAAATTACACATTTTCCGATGTGCGCGCTGACGCTGGTTGCGGTGATTACCAGAATTTTTTATCTGATTGTAATTGATACGCCTGAAACGGAGAACAGCGGCTGGCTTTCGGTTTTGTTTGGCGCGGCGCTTTCCCTGCCTGCGGTGATTTCCGCCTATTTCCTTATGAAGAAGAATGACTCATCGCTTGAAACGGGCGCATGCAAAGCGATAGGAAAGGCTGGATTTCGGTTTCTTTGCCTCGTTATATCGCTTGCCTTAACGTATGAAACCAGCGCGCTTTTTACCATACTCACATCCTCCGGCGCATATGCGACGCTTTACAATACGCATAAGCTTTTGTTGCTTGTGCCAACGTCTCTTGCTGTGATTTACGCTTGCACAAAAGGCGGAAACGGTATTGGCGGCGCGGCTGAAGTGTGGATACGGATTTATATCATTCTGTATGCAGTCATTCTCTTTTTGGAATATAACACGATGAACGCTTCAAACATATTTCCGATTTTCGGACCCGGAGCAAGGAGCCTTTTAAAAAGCGCTGTGAGCGTTATGATGTATTATTGCCTGATTCCGGTCAGCTTTCTTATAGAAAGCGGTTATTCGGTCAAGGGGCGCGGCATTCATAAAAGGATCAAGCCTGAAAGTATTCTGCTTGTTTTTCTTTTGTGCGTTTTGATAACTACGGCGCTTCTCGTTATTCATTCCATGATGTATCCTTCGCTCACCTTGACCTCCATAAAACGCTCTGCCGGGATGGACTTGATGCTTTCAAACGGCAGAAGCAACCGAACCGTGCAGCTGCCGATTCTGATTATATGGTTTTCATCCCTTGCGCTCAGCAGCGGCTATATGCTTTTCTGCGCGGGACGGCTTATGAACAAGGCGCTTTCAGAGAGCGGTCGGAAATGCATGTTTTTGCTTGGAATGGTTTCCATGGTCATCGCGCTTTTCAGACTTTCCGGGCAGGAACGCGCGGTGCGGTTTTCCGCATGCTTCGGACCGTTTTTATCAAGTGCATTTTTCTTGCTCGCATTCTTTTATATTGTTCGAAAAAAGGGGTGAATGAAAATTGAAAAGGCTTTTTTGTCTTGTTCTGCCCCTTTTTCTGCTTTCCGGATGCGCCCAGTCTTACCGAATCGAAAATCAGGCGCACGCAATCAGCATGGGCATTGATTGGCATAACGGAAGCATGATCGTCAGCGTGCAGGCGCCGAATCTGGGCGCGCCTGCCGGGAAAAAGGGCGAATCGGAAAGCTCAAGCTATCAGATTTACTCTGCGCGCGCAGAGAATTTCGAAACCGCCTATAACATTCTTCAATCGACGCTTCCCCAGCAATTAAACCTCACGCACCTTAAAACAATCGTTTTTTCAGAGGAATTTGCCAGAAGCGATCAATTTATCAGAACCATTGAAACGTTCATGGACGTATTTTTAGTGACCGGCAGCGCAAGCGTTATTGTGACGGAGAAGACGGCGCAAACCCTGATAGAAAATCAAAAGCCGCATATCGGCATACGGCTTTCCATCACAATTCCCTCCATGCTTTCCTATCACGCGGATAACGGATATATTCCGATTACCACGCTTTCAGCGCTTTATACCGGGCTGAAAGGGCGTTATTCTACGGTATTGTGTCCGCTTGCGGATACGGCGACAGACAGCGATATCAAGAACGATCCGTTTATGCCGGGATCTATTCCGCGGGAAGGCGACAACAAAAACGAATACATGGGCGCTTGCGTATTTGACCGGGAGAAAATGGTTGGAATATTGAACGGGTATGAAATGCAGCTTTGCTATTTTCTGATGGGCGAATCAAACCGCATCGCCGATTTTGCATCTCCTTTTGCAATGCGCGTATCGACAAGGAAAAAGCGTGATGTGAAGATGGAAATCACGCAGGATCAAGTGAACATACGGATAACTTTATATCTCGACATCGCTACGCTTGAGGATGGTGCGGATTTGAGTGCGATTGAAAAAAGACTCGTCATTGATTTTGAAAAGGTGATGGATAAATGCAAGGATATGAGCGTCGAGCCGTTCGGGTTTGCCCGATGCGCCGCCAGACAGTTTAAGGATAACAGAGCCTTTGAGGATTTTGACTGGCTCCAAAAGTTTAAGGAAGCAAATGTTGAAATCAGGCTGCGCGTAAACGGAGAAAGCTAACTTCACACTTGACAATTTTGGGGATTAGGAGTACTTTATAGAAGGAAAACAAAACCAAATACGTTATTTCGATAGAACTGAGAGCGATACGAATGATTACAGTACTTTTAAATCCGATTTCCGGCGGCGGAAAAGCAGAAAAAGCGCTTCCTGCGATTGAAGCGCTTTTAAAAGAGGAAAAGTATCAATATATCGTCCGAAGGACGCAGATGCCCGGAGAAGCGACTGCGATTGCCGAAGAAGCCGTGAATGGCAAACATGAAGCGATTATTGTGGCGGGCGGAGACGGAACGATGAGCGAGGTTTTGACCGGCGTTAAGGGATCAGACGTCGCAGTCATTTTCGCGCCGTGCGGAACGGGCAACGATTTTGTCAGGTGTATGAACATTCCCGCCGAGCCTGTCAGCGCCATAAAAAAGCAGCTCTCTTCCCCGCTTCGTAGGCTTGATTATGCAACCGTGAACGGCAAAGCGTTTTTAAACGTGTGCGGATCAGGCTTTGATGTAGAGGTTTTAAAGCACCTTGGAACATATCGGGCGAAAATGTCCGGCATGAAGGCGTATTTGTTTGCGCTCAAAGACGCGATGAAATACTATAAACCGCTCAGATGCCTGATTTCCGTAGACGACGGCCCTTTTGAGGAGAAAAGCCTTTGCATCTTTTCCGTTGGAAACGGACGATATATCGGCGGCGGTATGAAAGCGGTGCCGGACGCGATTCCGTATGACGGCAAGCTCAATCTTGTCATGGTGAATTCCATTAAAAAATGGATGATCCCGTTTTTACTGCCCCTGTTCATTACGGGACTGCATACAAAGATTTGGATTACCTCCACCTGCGCCTGCAGGCGCGTGCGCGTACGGGTTAAAGACATGACCATGCAATTGGATGGAGAGCTTCATCAAATGAACGACGCCGACATCGCTATTGTCGAAAGCGGCGTCGGCGCAAGATATTAATTGGTTTTCACGTTTAGATATTCTAAAATGCCGTTGACGGCGCCGATAACCAGCTTTTCCTGGTATTCGGCGCTGTGCAATTTTTCATCCTCCTCAGGGTTTGTCATATAGCCCATTTCAACGAGAACCGAGGGAACCTCAGACCAGTTGAGCCCCGTATAAGTATCGCGCTTGAAAACGCCGGCCTTTTTTGCGCCGGTAGCCTGAGACATGTGCTTGAGAAGCGCCTCGGCAAGCGCGGTATTCTTATCTACCAGATCGCCCGAAGCGCGGATATACATGCCCATGCCGTGAACGCTTGAATCTGTTGAGCCGTTTAAATGCATTCGAAGCACAAGATCCGCGCCCCACTCATTCATCATAAGCGCGCGTTCCATGTTGGAAATGTCCACATCGTGGGTTTCGCGCGTCATGAGCACTTCTGCGCCAAGCTCTGTGAGCAGATCGCGAAGCTTTAAGGAAATTTCGAGCACGGTTTTGTATTCGGGAATTCCAGTGCTGATTCCGCGCGTGCCGGAGGCTACCTTGGCTTTTCTTTCATTAGAGCCCGGCATTACGACTTCAAGCTCGCTGTTGCCTTTCTCCTGATGCCCCGGATCAATTCCGATCTTATAGCCCTTTAAGGGAAAGGCGTTTTTACCGACGAGGTTTGAGAAAATCACAACGCTCCCCCTTTCCGAAAAGCAGGAAAAATTTGATAAAAGCAGCATAAAAGATAGAAATGCAATAAAAACCCGTTTCATGTCCATCAACTCCTTATACGTTTGACGGACAGAAACGGGTTTGTGTTCCAGATATTTGAAATTATTTTTCTTCAAGCGTTCCGCTTAATTCCTTTTTGTTAAGCTCGTTGATTGCAAGCAGAACGTCGTTTATGCGCGTTACGTCATACAGCTGAATCGAACCGTAAGGCGCGTTTAAAAGCGTTTCGATCGCATAACGATAGACCTTGAGTTCTTCAATGATCTTATTTAGGCTCTCGCTATCCTCGTCGGCGGCTGCCAGTATGTAGGAAATTTTATCCGTCATATTGTGACCTAAAAGCAGAAGCAAGGAGCCCATGGAATCCGGGTATTTCACAAAGAAAAGGTTTTCCCTTACGCCTTCCTGTATAACTTCGTCTACAAGCGGCTGCATAAGGCGCATGCTGGTCAGCTTCATCTGCTCTCTGAGCATGACCTGACCTTCTTTATAAGCAACCCTCAGCATCAGCGCGATGAAATCCATGCTGTCCTGATGCAGAATGGAAGACATCCCAAAAAGCAAATTAAGCTTTTCAACCGCGTTCATATTCCCTTCGCGGATCACGCGTTCGGTTTCTTCGAAGGTGGAAACCGTGCGCTTTTCACAGATGGCTTCAAGAAGAGAAAGCTTGCTTTCAAAGTGGTGATAAAAACCGCCCTTTGAAAGGTGCAGCTCATCCAGCACGTCCTGAACCGACGTCTCTTCATACCCTTTCTGGTAGAAAAGACGCTCAGCCGTGTCGATGATGGCGGCTCTGCGAGCATCTCCCTTACGCATTTGACATCCACGCCCCGATTTCGAATAATATAACCCAACTGCGGTCTGTTTTAATTATACAAAACCGAACACAGTCTGTCAATAGTTTTATTTCGAAATCATCAACTTTTATTACGAATCTTTGACGAAAGATGGGTTAAATTGTCAATCAAGCGCGTCAAACGGCAAATGATCGGCGTAAAAATCGGCAAAATCGCTGTGTGAAGCCAGTTCTATATAGCCGGAACGGGATTGGATGAGGTCCATATTCCTCCGGCTTTCTTTGGAAACGAGCGCATATCGGGCGCCTTTTCCCGCGGCGTTTCCGATGGGACGAATTTTATCAAGAAGCGACTTCGGTAGTAAACCGATACAGCATGCGCTTTTGAGATTAATGAAATTTCCGAATCCGCCCGCGATCAGAACCTCTTGGATGTCTTCTTCCGTGATGGAAGACTCTTGAATCAGAATATCAATTCCGGCGGAAATGGCGGCCTTGGCAAGCTGAACCTCGCGAACATCCTTCCCTGACAGGTATACGTTTTCGGAAATCACATAATCCTCCTGCATCCTGCCCATCGGCGAAATGACTTCTTCCTCAACCAAACACGCGGTAATATCGATCAGCCCGCTTCCGCAAATTCCGCAGGGCTTGTCATTCTGTATCGTGGTGAATACGATCTTTCCGTTTTCTACATGCGCGTGATCGATTGCGCCTCTGACGGCGCCCGTTCCACAGGCGATATGCGCGCCTTCAAACGCGGGGCCCGCCGCGCAGGAGCAGGTTAGAATCTTCCCTTTATGAATGAGCGCAATTTCGCCGTTTGTTCCGATATCAATTAAAAGAATCGTTTTCTCTGTTTTATGGAAATTGGCTGAAAGCATTGCTGCAATCGTGTCCGCACCCACATAGCCCGAGATACAGCCGCCGAAAAAAGCGGACGCGCCGTGAAAGGGCATATTAAAGCTGCGCGTATACTTAGGCGTAAAGGGCGCGGCGGAAATCCCGAGCGCGGAATGTCCGGAAAGAAAATGCATCATTGCGGTGTTTCCGACAAAGCTGAATTTTGATATTTCTTCCCCATTTCTGCCAGCCTTTATCAAAAGCGATGAAGCGAGCGACAAAATGGCTTCTTCAATTTCCGTCTTCAAAAGATGCGCGTGATCCGCGCTTTCGATGGAATACGCGATTCTCGAAACTACGTCTGCGCCGTGGGCGCGCTGGGGATTGAGCATGGTTTCAGAGGATAAAACCTCGCCTGTGCGTAAATCCATCAAAAATGCTGCAAGCGTAGTGGTTCCGATATCGACAGCCACGCCGAGGCCGCTTTCGCCGTCGGTATTGATTTTGCCCGAATCAAAATCAGCAAGGATTTCGGCATGTTCGCCTAAAACATATACGGTAACATCTCCGCATACATAGCTTCTGCATGCAAGCGCATACCCTTCGGGAGCCAAAGCATCTGTTTGAATAGCGCCCTCCGCTTTTACAAGGCATTTTCCGCAAGCGCCTCTCCCGCCGCAGGGCGCATGAACGCGCGCGCCGGCTTTGTTAAGCACGTCCATCAGCTTTTCGCCCTCCTGCGCGGGAACGGAAACGGACCTGTCCTCAAAAATAATCGTCACTGTATACATTATCTACGTCCTTTTCTTTCCGTGCGGACAGATTTGGGGGAAGCGTTCTCGCTTCTGCCGCGCGTACTTTTTTCATTCCTTCCCTGCTTAAACGTTCTTTCAGAACCTTTCTTTGAAGAGGATTTGCTGTAACGCCCCTCGGCGCCTGTTTTTGCCGCTTCTTTCTTTTCATACGGCGCAATGAGGCAACCGGGGCCCCAGCCGATTAAATCGGTTCTGCCGGCCATTTTGAGCGCTTTCATAACTGCTTGGCGGTTCTGCGGGCGATCGTACTGCATGAGCGCTCTTTGCATTTCCTTATCCTCGGGCGTTTTTGCGACATACACGTTTTTCATGTCCCTCGGATCAAGGCCGGTATAGAACATCGCGGTTGAAAGCGTTCCGGGCGTCGGATAGAAATCCTGCACCTGATCGGGGTGAAGATTATTCTTTTTCATGTAGACGGCAAGCTGAATCGCGTCTGAAAGCGTACAGCCGGGATGCGAGGACATGAAATACGGAACGATATACTGATCCATTTTATGCTGCTTGTTGGCCTCTTTGAAGCGCTTTAAGAATTCGTCGAACACTTCGACATTCGGCTTTCCCATGTACTTGAGAGCGTTCGGCGACGCATGCTCCGGCGCAACCTTGAGCTGTCCGCTGATGTGGTGCTTGACCAGTTCGTTCAAAAACGTGTTTTTCTTATCCAGCATCATGTAATCAAAGCGGATTCCGGATCGGACAAATACCTTTTTGACGTTTGGAAGCGAACGCAGCGAACGCAGAATGTCGACATACTCCGAGTGATCTGCGTCCACGTTCTTGCACGGGGACGGGAACAGGCATTGTCTCTGCTTGCAGGTTCCGCACTTTAACTGTTTTTTACACGCAGGAAAGCGGAAATTGGCGGTAGGTCCGCCGACGTCGTGAATATAGCCTTTGAAATTCGGTTTTTTTGTGAGCAGTTTCGCTTCCGAAAGAATGGATTCCTTGCTTCTTGAAGTTACAATTCTTCCCTGATGGAAGGTGAGCGCACAGAAATTGCATGCGCCAAAGCAGCCGCGCTCGGAGGTGATGGAGAATTCCACCTCGGAAAGCGCGGGAATGCCGCCCATATCGTCGTAAACGGGATGCCATGTTCTCTGATAAGGAAGCGCGTATACCTTGTCCAGCTCTTCCGAGGTAAGCGGCATGGCGGGAATATTCTGAATCATGTATCTTGCGCCGTGCTTCTGCGCGATTCGCTTTCCGCGAACGGGGTCCTGTTCGTTATACTGGTGAAGAAATGCGCGCGCATAGGCTCTTTTATCCTTCATGACTTCCTCGGCAGAATCGATGACGATGGCATCCTCAGGCGCTTCCTTGCGCATGACGCAGGTTCCGGGGACGTCCATGTCGGAAAAAGGTTTATTATCCTTCATCCATTCCGCGACCTTTAAAATGGTCTTTTCCCCCATGCCGTACATCAAAACGTCCGCGCCGGAATCGACCAAAATGGAATTGCGCACGCGGTCGTCCCAGTAGTCGTAATGCGCGAATCTGCGAAGAGACGCTTCCACGCCGCCGATGCCGATGGGCTTTGCGCCGTAGGCTTCGCGTATGCGGTTGCAGTATACAACGGTCGCGCGGTCCGGGCGCATGCCGGCTTTTCCGCCCGGCGAATAGGCGTCGGTATTTCTGTGCTTTTTGGCGGCAGTATAATGATTTACCATAGAATCGACCACGCCCGCTGTTACAAGAAAGCCGATTTTGGGCTCGCCAAAGCGCATGAAAGCGCTTTTATCGTGCCAGTCGGGCTGAGGGAGCAGGCAAACGCGATAGCCTGCCCTCTCCAGCACGCGCGAAATGATGGCAAGACCAAACGACGGATGATCGACATATGCGTCGCCCGTAACATAGACAAAATCCGGCCTGTCCCATCCGCGCTTTTCCATTTCCTCGCGGGTGATCGGAAGAAATCCTTTTGTCGATCGCATGTTTAAATTCCCTCTTATACTGAAAGTGTGTCTTTCACAATCTCGTTCATCGCTTCGACCGCGCCCTTTAAAAGCTCCTCGTTTTTCTTGTTTATTTCAAAATACGAGATGCTGGGCGGATTTCCCGGCATCAGGCGCATGCACTTTTTGTGCTTTTCCATCGCCTTTATAAGCTTCATGATGTCGATATCCGCCATCATGGAAAAACGCATATTGAGCTGATCGCCCTTGGACTGAATAAGATCAATGCCGATTTTGCCCGCTAAGGATTTTAGCTGAGCAATATCGATTAAGTTCATAACAGGCTTGGTCGGATCGCCGAATCGGTCGATAAGCTCTTCGATAAGGTCTTCTCTGGCCTCATACGAATCGATGCCTGCGATTTTTTTGTACATTTCAATGCGCATAACGTCGCTTGCGACATATTCCTGCGGAAGATACGCGTCGGCTTTGATCTCGATGCGCGTCTGAATATCGCCAAGGCTGATATCGCCGCGCATTTCGCGAACGGTGTCCTCAATCATCTTGACGTACAGATCGTAGCCGACCGAGGCCATATGGCCGCTCTGCTCCGCGCCAAGCAGGTTTCCTGTTCCGCGAATTTCAAGGTCGCGCATGGCGACGCGGAAGCCGGAACCGAATTCCGTAAATTCGCGGATGGCGCTTAATCGCTTTTCGGCGTCCGGCGTTAAAACCTTGTTGGGATTAACGGTGAGATACGCATAGGCGAGGCGATTGCTGCGGCCGACTCTTCCGCGAAGCTGATAAAGCTGTGAAAGACCGAAACGATCGCTTTCGCATACGATCAATGTATTGGCGCGCGGAACGTCCAAGCCGGCTTCGATGATTGTTGTGCAGAGAAGCACGTCGAATTTCCCCTCGTAGAAGTCCAGCATCACGTCTTCGAGCTGATGCTCGCGCATCTGACCATGGCCTACGCAAATACGCGCTTCAGGAACAAGCTTTTTAAGCCTTTGATACATCATGTCGATGGTTTGAACGCGGTTGTGAAGCACATATACCTGACCGCCTCTGGACAATTCGCGAAGGATCGCGTCGCGGATCAGACCGTCCGAGTATTCGACGACGTAGGTCTGAACGGGATAGCGTTCCTCGGGCGGAGACTGGAGAAGCGACATATCGCGGATGCCGACCATGGACATGTGAAGGGTTCTCGGGATGGGCGTGGCGGAGAGCGTCAGAACGTCGATGTTCTTTTTGTATTGCTTGATGGCTTCCTTATGTCCTACGCCGAAGCGCTGCTCTTCGTCAACAACCAAAAGGCCAAGGTCCTTGTAGGCGATATCCTTGTTTAAAAGGCGATGCGTTCCTACGATTACGTCAATTTTTCCGCTCTTTAAATCCTCGATAATTTTCTTCTGCTCGGAAGCGGATTTAAATCGGCTCAAGGAATCAACCTTCACAGGGAACTTGTGAAATCGATTTAAAATGGTTGCATAGTGCTGCTGAACGAGAATCGTGGTCGGCGCAAGGAGCGCCGCCTGTTTTCCGTCCATGATGCATTTGAAAATGGCCCTTAATGCTACTTCGGTTTTTCCGTAGCCAACATCGCCGCACAAGAGGCGATCCATCACCTCGGGCTTTTCCATATCGCGCTTGATATCCTCAATCGCCGTCAGCTGGTCGGGCGTTTCCTCAAACGGAAAAGCGTCTTCAAACTCCCTTTGCCACGGCGTATCGGGCGAAAATGCATAGCCGCTCACCGCGCGCCTTTCGGCATAGAGTTTTATAAGATCGCCGGCAATTTCCTTGATGGAGGATTTGACCTTCGCCTTCTGCTTCTGCCATTCGCCGCCGGATAAGCGATTAAGCTTGGGCACCTCGCCTTCCGAGCCGATGTATTTCTGAACGCGGTCGAGCTGGTCGGTAGGCACATACAATTTATCGCTGCCCTGATAGCGGATGTGCAGAAAATCGCGAAGCTTTCCTTCACTGGACAAGCGCACCGTGCCCATATACTGGCCGATACCGTGATTTTCGTGCACGACAAAATCGCCGACGTTCAAATCGGTGAACGCCGCCATTTTGTTCCCCGAACGGGTGACAGCATGGGTTTTCTTTTTGCCAAGGCCGAAAATATCGGCTTCAGCCAATATGGCAAGCTTTAAATCAGGATAGACAAAGCCTTTTGAAAGCGTGCCCGGCAGAATCATGGGAAGGCCGGGGAGCAGGGTTTCGGGTTCTTCTTCATAAAGAGAGACAACCTCGTCCTGTTCCATAAGCGAGGCGCTCAATCGCTTTCCTCGGGCTACGCCGCCCGCCAGAAGCGCGACGCGCCAGTTTTCCGTTTTCCATTTTGCAATGTCTCGCGCAAGCTCTCGTATGTTTCCGGAATAGCCGGTTGCATTCATGCAATCGAATTTGAAAAGATTTTTAATCCTGAAATCCGCCTGCTGGCGCAAAAACGGCTGTAAAATCAGCGCGGAATGCTTATCAAATTCAGGAATCAATTGGTCAAACGTCAAAAGGAGATTCGCCTGATCGGAAAAGGCCTCGTCTCTTTCCATGGCGGCCTTGAAATATTCTTCAAACTCCAGCATCCGGTTTTCACAGCGGTCGCGAAGGCGATCCGGCTGATCAAGCACAATGACAGGATTGTCCTGGTAATCAAGAATCGTGTCGCATTTCTCATACAGAATATGAATGAGCGCTTCGCGTCCGTCCACCAAGCGGTCGGCCTTCAGGGCTTCCACTATCGGCGAATATTTCTTTTGAAGCGTGCTTCGCGGGATCAGATTTTTCTTGATTTCGCCCTTTTTCGGCTTTTTCGGTTTTTTGCCAAGTTCAAACATCGACGGCATTTCCTCAAGCGGACCGTCGCCGGATGTGATTTCAAAAAATTCTTCGAAGGGAATTAAGTCAAATTCCTTTTCAAGCTTTCTCTGTCTGTCCTCGGTATCCGAAGGATTTTTCATTACCAGCATGCCTTCGATTTTGTCGGCAGCTTTCTTGGCTTCGCTTCCGTAGATCAAAATTTCGCTCGCCGGGTACATCGTGACGGACTTAAGACGGCTCACGCTTCTTTGCGTAAGTACGTCAAAATCGCGAAGAGAATCCACTTCGTCGTCAAAAAATTCAATACGCACAGCATTCTGGCTTCCGACGGGATACACATCCAGAATGCCGCCGCGAAGCGCGCATTGCCCCTTGGCGTCGACAATATCCACGCGCTCGTATCCCGCGCGGACGAGCTTTTCGATCAGATCAATCGGCTCCATGCATTCGCCCTCGGAAACGGAAATCACGTTTGCCAAGAAGCGCGATTTCTGCATCAGCCTGTGCATAAGCGCATCCGCCGGAACGACCAGCAATTTGATGTCGCCCGAGACGAATTTTCCAATGGCTTCAAGACGCCTTAATGAAAGCTCCTTGCTCGATGCGGCTGCGTGCAGAAACGAGACCTCGCGTGCAGGAAGCATTTGCGCTCCGCCGCCCGTTAAAGCGTTATAATCATCTACAATATGCGCGCCTGCTGAGTCATTCGGGCAAACGACGATAAAGGGACGGTTTGTATCTCTAACAAGCGCGGACAAAATGTGCACGCGCTGGCTGTCGTCTGCTCCGTAGGCGTACTGATACGCCTTCATTTCAAGCGAATGTAAAAGGTCTTTGTAGATCTGAAGCTCCTTGAGCGGTTCAAACAAAAAAGCATTTTTGAATAGATGATTCATGGATATTCCTTTATTTGCGTCCGACAAAGGCGCGGACGGCGTCGAGTCCTTCTTTTAAATACACTTCAACCGCCTGCGCGGCTTTCTGATACCCCTCAGCCATGAGATTGGCAATTTCTTCTGTTTCGGGGCGGCACAGAACATAATCCTTAAGATCCCACTTCTCGGGCGGTCTTCCGATGCCGACGCGGATTCGGGGGAAATCTGTTCGGCCCAGAAGCTGAATGATATTGCGCATGCCGTTATGCGTTCCCGCGCTGCCCTCCGCGCGGAAACGAACCTTTCCGTCGGGAAGATCAACGTCGTCGTACAGAACGATCAATTGGTCGTATTCGGGCTTATACCAGTTCAAAAGCTGAACAACGCTTTCGCCGGATAAATTCATAAACGTCTGCGGCTTGCACAAAACCGCCTTTTGTCCGCCAATCAATCCCTCGCCGACGATGGCCTTGCATTTGTTTTTCTCAACGCTTATTTTGTTTCTCTTTGCAAGCATGTCGATGATTTCAAAGCCAACGTTGTGCCGCGTGTGCATATATTTTGCGCCGGGATTCCCGAGACCAACGATAACGAACATAATAGCCTCCGATTGAAAAGGTATTAGCGGGCAGACGAATCAATCGTCCTCCCGCGCTTTTGTATTTTGCTGATTCAGATATTTTATCATTGATACGGGCGACTTGTCAACTAAAAAAGACCGAAACGGCTGAACTGTTTCGGTCTTATTGAAAAAGCGTTTACATAAGCGCACGCAAAAATTCTTCGGAGGGCGTAACGATGCATTTTCCGGTGGAAACATCCATTTCGTCGAGGGTAAGAAGGGTTTTTACATCCTTGCAGCGTTTTTCTAAAGGGATTGCGGTTGAAATCATTACGCCGATTCCGACAACTGTCGCCTTGAATTCGTTCATCATATCAACCATTCCCTGAAGCGTTCCGCCGCCCTTCATGAAATCGTCGATAATTAATGTGCGCTGCCCTTCCTTTACTGCGCGGCGAGACAATGCCATCGTTTCAATATGGTCTCCGTCGCCGGAAATATAGCTGATTTTTACCGCGCTGCCTTCATACGCTTTAGAATCGCGCCTCGCGACAACAAGCGGCACATTGAGCGCACGCGCCGTCATCAGGGCAAGCGGAATGCCCTTTGTTTCCATCGTCAGCACAAAGGACGGAGACAAATGCCAAAATCGCATGGCAAAAATGCGGCCGAGGAGCTCTGTGACGGTTGGATCGCTTGTGATATCGGAGGTATACAGAAAACCGCCCGGCAGAATGCGATCATTTGCAGAAAGAGTCTTGGAAAGGTCTTCAAGCGTTTGACGAACCTTATTTATAGAAAGGCTCGGACGATAAAAAACGCCGCCCGCAGCGCCGGAAATCGTATGAACGGCGCCCATATCAAAACGACTGAGCGAATCGGCGATCAAATTAACGTCCTCGCTGATGGTGGATTTTGCAGATCCGAATAGCTCGCAAAATTCACTGAATGTGTGGATGCGGTTGGGGTTTTGAATCAGCATATGCGTCATTGCGCCAAGGCGTTCGCTTCTTTTCACTCGATCCATCGGTAAATCTCTCCAAATCCGAACGTTCGTGTTTCTGGGTACAATTATAATACAGGAATTGGTATTTTTAGTGAATAAACGGAAAGATTATCAGAATAGAAACGAACATTTAACCCACAAAAGCACGTGGATATGAGATACCAAAACACAAATGACGTTGCTCTTTTTCCAATTTGGGCGTATAATATAAGGGCCTTAGAAAGGGGCTGTTTTAGGTGAAGGTATCGATTAACGATTTTGTCAATAAACGCGTTTTTTTTGTGGGCATTGGCGGATGCTCCATGAGCGGCCTTGCCAAGATGATGAAATGGCTGGGCTATGAGGTTGCAGGTTCTGACAGAACGGCAAATCATAAAACCGACCATTTAAAGGAAGAGGGCGTTGAAATCTTTATCGGCCACAACGGCGAAAACGTAAAGGGCGCCTCCCTTCTCATTTACAGCGCGGCGATTTCTGAAGAAAACCCGGAAAGACAATATGCTTTTCTCAACAACATCCCTCAGCTTGAAAGATGCGATTTAATCGGTCAGCTGATGAAACGCTTTAAGGAATCCGTTGCAATCTCCGGAACGCACGGAAAAACCACCACAACTTCCATGATGGCGGAAGTATTCGTAATGTGCGGCGAAGACCCCTCCATACATATCGGCGGCGAACTGGATTTCATCGGCGGCTCCACGCGCCTTGGAAACGGCGACGCCTTTATATGCGAAGCCTGCGAATTCAACAGGAGCTTTTTGCGATTCTTCCCCACCGTTTCTGTTATTCTGAACATCGACGAAGATCATTTGGACTGCTATAAGGATATTGATGATATCGAAAACACCTTTTACGAGTTTGCATCGCTTGTGCCCCAAACGGGTCTTACGGTTGGATGCGGCGACGATAAACGCGTTCGGAATGTGCTTGAAAAGCTTACCTGCAAAACCCGCACCTACGGCCTTGAGCCGTTTAACGAATTAAGAGCCGAGAACATCACCTATGACGAAGACGGCTGCGCGTTTTACACGGCGACGCTTTTCGGGCATCCGCTTTGCGAAGTAGAGCTAAGCGTTCCCGGAGAGCATAATGTGCTCAATTCCCTTGCGGTAATTGCGGTTGCCAGCTTCTTCGATCTTCCGATGCACAGAGTTTCAGAAGCGCTCAACGCCTATAAGGGCGCGCACAGAAGATTTGAATTGACCAGTATAACAGAAGGCGCGTATGTGTATCAGGATTACGCTCACAATCCAACCGAAACGCTTAATGCAATGAAGGTTGCGCGCGTAAAGGCAAAGAAAAAGCTCTACGCAGTTTTGCAGCCGCATACGTATTCCAGAACCAAGGCGCTGTTTAACGGCTTTACGGAGTGCTTTGACGATGCGGATGTGATCCTTGTAACGGAGATCTGCGCCGCAAGAGAAAAGGATCCGGGCGACATCAATTCCGGGATGCTGGTTGACGCAATGCGCAAAAAGGGCCTGAACGCCTTCCTAACCCCCACCTTTGACGATGCTGAGAGGTTTCTGCGCGAGCATTGGGAAGCAGGAGACGTGGTTGTAACGCTCGGATGCGGAGATATCGACCTATTGAATGAACAGATTGCACGTAACGGAGATACGAAAAAATGAGATACGCCTTATCAAAGGAAACAAATGCAGCGAAAAAAATCATTCTTGCTGTTATGCTTGCGATGGTTTTACTCATGATGACCGCCTGCGGAGACGATGAAAAAAATGCGGACGGCGATTCTAAAAATCAGCAGGCGGCTCAACAGCAGGCCACGCCCACGCCTATGCCTACACAGGCGCCCACGCCCACGCCTTTTCCCCGCGTAGCGGTTGATAACTACGTCATGATCTGGAAGAGCAATCCGAACCGCGGCATCAACTATATGGTTCCGACACATTGGGAAAAGGGCGAAGAAGGCGAACGATACGTCACTTATTACGAGCCCGTTCCCGCAGGCGAAACCGGATTTCGCGTAAGCTTCACCAACAAAAAAATGAGCCGCGATATGGACGCCTCTAAAATGAAGGCGGAGCTCAGAGAGTTCCTCGACCACATGGAAAGCATTTATACCGACTTTAATTCCGACAGAGAAATCTCAAGAGATTACATGCTTGTAAAGTTCAAGGGCTTCCACAGCACATATACCTACGTAGACGACTATGGCGTGACAATCAAAGGCTTTGTCATCATGGCAACCTATAATAAGCGCGTGTACTGCATGAATTTCTCGGGCCCCGAAGCCAGATTCGATGTAATGTCAACAATCGGAACCAAAATGATGGACGCAATGTCAAGAAGCTAAAGAAAAAGCGCGGACGAAAATCCGCGCTTTTTTTGTGGGTTCATTAAGCTTTCTTACCGCCGCGAATCAATATGACAGAGCAAACGACAAGCATCAGAGGAAAAACGGCGCTTGACAGAAGACCTGTTCTAAGACCGACCGATGCTTCGCTCCATCCGATGGAGGTTCCAAGAGAAACCAACTTATCGCTATTATTCACAAGGTCGGAAACGATTCCGGCTATCCAGGGGCCGACGGAGCAGCCGATATCGCCGCAAATGGCATAAAGGCCGAAAAGCGCGGTTCCCGCAAGCGGGAAGCGTTTGGCGCCGGTAGAGAGCGTTCCGGGCCACATGATGGCGACGGTAAAGCCGGATAACGCGCAGCCGGCGAGCGTCAGCGGCGGGAAGAATACGGCGGCTAGGTAACAGACGACGCATGCGATGCTTGAAACAAGAAGCGCCTTTTCAAGCGAAATCCGTTCGCCGTATATACCGAAAAACACTCTCGTGAGCGCCATTGTAAAGGCGAAAAGGCAAGGCCCTAAGAGGTCTCCCAATACCTTTGAAACGCCCAGCGATTCCTCCACAAAAAGGCTCGCCCATTGAGACATAGACAGCTCGCTTGAGCCGGAGGCAATCATCATAAGCATGCCAATAATGAAAACTCGGCTTTTGAAAAGCTCCTTGATGGGCATGCGTTTTTCTTCGGGAATCGACGGCTTCATGGGCACTTTCGATAGGAAAAATACGTTGAATAAAGGAATGATCGCCCACGCGAGCGGGATAACGCGCCATACCGAGCGACCCAGAAGCCAGATTGCGACTGTAGTAATTGCAACGGTCGCCATTTGCCCCCAGCAATAGAAGGAATGCGCAAGGCTCATCATGCGCGCCTTTTCATTGCCCGGCAGCGATTCAACAATGGGGCTTACGCATACTTCGATAATTCCGCCGCCGAAGGCGTAAATAATCGCGGCGATGCAAAGGCCAACATATGGCACGGGCAAAATTCCGGGCAGAGCGCTGATTGAAATTAAGCCCAGCGTGCACATTGTATGCGCAAGCACTACGCAGAAGCGGTGTCCAAGCCTGTCGCAGTATTTTGTCGCCCAAAGATCGGCGACAATCTGCGTTCCGAAATTAAACACAATCAAACGGCCAAGCTGTTCATCGGACAAGTCGTAGTTATCTTTAAAAATGATAAAGAGAATCGGCGCCAGATTGCAGACAATGGCCTGCGTGATCATGCCTAAGCAGCAGCCGATTGCGGTGTGGCGATAAGTGAGCTTCATGTTCATTTCTCCTTAGAATAGTAAAAAAGCCGCAAAATGCGGCATCAGACCATCAACAAACCTCTGGGTGAGGCATGGAGAGGGAGCGCACTCCCTCTCCATTTTCAATCGATTTTGGCGGCATGTACGGCAAAATCGCGCGTTTTCACAAAGCGCAGCGACTGAAAACGCTTCCCCTTCCCGATCCCCGCCCGGAAATTCC
>JAFWZN010000087.1 GCA_017522345.1 Clostridia bacterium
CGACAAACGCCACCAGCAAAATGGCTCGGTGGTTGAGCAAGAATTCGCCAAAACGGCCGAACCGCTCGTTGATTCTTTCGATGTTAATCTTTGGAAGGCTCATTGTATCCTCTTTTTTTTGCGGAGCAAAAAGTAGAGAGATGAGCCTAAAAATTCTACTCCAAATGGTTTTGCTCAAAACCGAATGGGTTGTAAATCTTTCCGGATTGTCACAAGTCTATTTGGAGCGGTTTTTTGTGCGGGTTTCGGCTAATTTTGGCGCATGAAAAACGCTGAATTTGTTGACCGTTTGAGCCTCGCCGAAATGGGCGAGAATTGTTGCGGGACGGTTGCCCAGATTGAGGGCGATTCCCGCTTTATTTCAAGAATCGTTTCCATCGGGCTTACGCCGGGTTCCGCCTTTACGCTCCTCAAGAACGATAAACGTTCGCCGGTGCTCGTTTTTTGCCGCGATACGGTTATCGCTGTCAATCACAAGGAAAGTTCACAGATTTTTGTCAAGGTAGAATCGTAAAAATGAGCGAAATCAAGACTATTGCTTTGCTCGGGCAACCCAATTCCGGTAAATCGACGCTTTTTAACAACTTAACGGGACTTCACCAGCGCGTGGGCAACTGGCCCGGCAAAACGGTGGAGCAGGCCGAAGGTGAATTTGTTTTTGACGGTACGACATATAAAGTAATCGACCTTCCGGGGAGTTACGGACTTTCGGCGAACTCCGAAGAAGAAGTCGTTACCCGCGACTACATTCAGAGTGGCAAGGCCGACCTCGTCTGCATTCTGGTGGATGCGTCGCAGCTGGAACGCAGCCTTTACATGCTGGCGGATTTTGTGGGCATTCGCATGCCTGTGATGCTGGTGCTCAACATGATGGATGTGGCCGAAGCGGCGGGCAAGAAGATTGACGTAGCTGCGATTGAAAAGCGCCTCGGTGTTCCGGTGCTCGGTTTCAGCGCGGCTGAAACGGAACGTTATCCTGAATTTTTCAAGAAGATGGTTTCGGCCATCAAGACGCCTGTTTGCTTGGATAGCGGGAGCCTGCGCGAGGAACTCGTTGGCGGGGGAGAGCTTGGCGAAAAAACGGATGATATCGTTAGCCGCATTGAAGCTGCCCTCGGCGACTTTGAATACGGCGTTTGCGAAAGAATCTGGATTGCGGAAAAGCTTCTCGAAAAAGACAAGCTCATTTGCGGTATCGTGAATGAATCGCTTCCGTTCGCGAGGAAGAATGCGATTGATGCGATTCTCGATAGCGAAGAAGGACGTGACGGCGGAATTCTTACTGGTGAAGCCAAGTATCGCTGGGTTTCGAAGATTGTGCGTGAATCGGCGACGCCCAAGTCCATTGAGAAAGTCTTTAGCAAGTGGGACCGCATTGCCACGCATCATATCAAGGGCAAGTTCTTTGCGTTCGGCATCATGGTTGTGTCGCTGATTGCGTGCATGATTCTCGCTTTCCCCGGCATGGGCATTGGTTTTGGAATGCAGCCTGTATTGCAGTCGCTCGTAGAACGTGTTGGCGGCGCACTTGGCGCTTGGCCTGTGGTGATTTCGTTCATCAATCTGGTGCTCGTCGGTGGAACTTGCATTACGATTTGTATGACGAGTTTCATTTTCTCCATCATTTTCGTATTCCGCATTCTCGAAGAAATCGGCTACATGGCGCGTTTCTCGTATGCGTTTGACAACTGGCTTTCGCGCCTCGGTTTGCAGGGCAAGGCGATTATGCCGCTTTTCTCCGGAATTGGCTGCACGGCGGGTGCGGTTTGCGGCACGCGCGTACTCGATACCCGCGGTCAGCGCCTACTTGCGCTCGTTCTGTTGTGGGCGATTCCGTGCGGGAGCAAGGTGGCGGTGGTGCTGTTCCTGGCGTCTACATTCTTCGGGTCGGCGGCTCCGCTGTTCGGCATCGGCTATGTGGCACTGATTTTCGCCAGTTTCTACCTGTCTTCGCGCCTGTTCGGCAAAAAACTTGTCCCGCAGAATGAACGCGTGGGCATGATTATGGAACTGCCGCCGTATCACAAGCCGCATTGGAAGATGATTGCTGCGATGGTGGGGCGCAGCACCTGGGGCATTTTCAAGAAGGCCTTGAAAATGATCCTGATGGTGGCGGCTCTTTTCTGGGCGCTCTCTTACGCGGGCGACGGCAATGTGGAAAATACGCTTCTTTACAAAATTGGCAATGCGATTGAGCCCGTGACGATGTTCTTTGGCATGCGCTGGGAACTGTTTGTCTCTTATTTGGGCGGCATGTTCAGTAAGGAAGCTTCGCTTGGCATCATGAGCACGCTCTTCAACCACACCGGCGAGGCGTTCTCTCTTGTGACCCGCGTGGCTGCAAGCGAAAACTTGGGCGAGGCGCTTGCAAGTACCATCAGCAAGCCCGAAGCGCTCGCGTTCCTGTTTGCCTCAATGTTCAACGTTCCCTGCGTGCTGGCGATGGGCACCACCTACCGCGAGGCCGGTTCGTTCAAGTGGCTAGCCACCATCATGGGTTACTACTTGGCGCTTTCTTTGGGGCTCGCCTTTATCGGCTACCACATCGGATTGCTGATTTTCTAAGTGAAATTTTATAGCGCGCTGTCGAGCACCATCATGAGCGTGAAGCCCACGGCAAAAAGGATGGTGCCGGCATCAAAATGCTCTCCTTCGCTGACTTCGGGGAGCATTTCTTCGATTACGACATAAATCATGGCGCCTGCCGCAAGCGAGAGCAGGTAGGGCATGAACGGTGAGAGTGCCTCAGCCGCAAGCAGCGTGATTAACGCGCCTACGGGTTCTACGGCTCCGGAGAGCGCTCCCAAGGCGAAAGCCTTCTTGCGGGAAGCCCCTTCGGCACGGAGCGGAAGCGAAACCACCGCCCCTTCGGGGAAGTTCTGGATAGCGATGCCTATGGCAAGCGCAAACGCACCCGAAAGCGTGATGGCCACGTTCCCCGAAAGCCAGCCAGCGAAAACGATGCCGACGGCCATGCCCTCGGGCAAGTTGTGCAATGTCACCGCCAGCGTAAGCATCGTCGTGCGCTTGAGTTTTGCCTTGGGACCTTCTGGCGTGGCGCTACCCAAATGCAAGTGCGGCGTTATTTTGTCTAAAATGTACAGGAACAGAATGCCGGCCCAGAATCCGACCGTCGCCGGGATGAAAGCGAGCTTGCCCATCGATTCGCTCGCGCTAATGGCGGGCAAAAGCAGGCTCCAGACGGAAGCCGCCACCATGATGCCCGCCGCAAAAGAGAGAAGACCCCGCTTGAGATTTTGCCCCATCTGTTTCTTCATAAAGAAAACACAGGCGGCACCGAGAATCGTCCCTAAAAACGGAATGGCAAGACCTTGCGCAATTTGTAAGACAGGCTCGTTCATGATTAACGCGTTGCTAAATGAAATAGAAACCGAGAGCTAGGCTGAATGATAACAGGTGCACGCTAATATCGTCATACCGCTTGTTTATTTCACTTGCGTCCAAAACAGTTGTCAGGCCGAATAATGTTTGTAAGCCCAATTCAAGGTGGTTCCCAAGCATGATTCCCGTTCCAGCAGTGAGCTGTACGTCGCAGAAGGAAAGGCCCTCGCCATCCCACTTTGTTGAAAATCCGTAGGTACTGTTTTTTCTCCAGCTGTAGGCCTCTTTCGCATTTATGATAAAGGCGAAGGTCAAACCAGCATCAAAATAGAACAGATGTTGTGTTTGAAAATGAGCAAGAACGGGAATTCCCAAATTGACCGTCTCGTACCATACGTAGGTGTCGCGATCAAGCTTTTCGTCTGCGAAGCCGACGTTGTTTTCAAGTGAGCGGACATTGTACGTCAGCCCCGTACGGAGTGCTGGTAAATCGTGAAAATTAAAGATGGTATTGATTGCAAGCAGAAACCCTGGGCCATTGAAATCCATGGGATTCATCAAGTTTCCATCTTTTCCGACCAAAAAATCGTAGGAAAGACCAATGCTAGTACCGAACCTAAAAAATCTATTGGAAACATCACTGGCGTGACAAAGAGAAGCAAGGATAGCTATGACCAACGCTAATTTTACGAACATGTTTTTTTTCATCTTGTGCTGAAATATAATTAATCTTTTTTTCGTGAAGAAGTTCTGCGTTAGGGATAGTCACCCGTAAGGGCCGAGACTACAGGCTCGGCGAGCGAAGCGAGTATAGCCCGACCCACGTCAGTGGGGAACGCCCTGTTCTACCATCCTTTCCCATACGGCTTGCTCAGGTAAACAAGCGCCGTGGTGAGCGCGTAATCGGCCCTGCTGCATAACCTCTCGACCATGGCGATTTGCGCCAAGAGCATGACCACACTCAATCACTGAGTGATAATCACGCGCCATTCCCCGTTTTCGGTTCGGACAATGTAGCCCTTGTCCATCATGGATTTCAACTGCTTTTGTATAGCGGACATGTTTATGCCAATTTTTTTCTTGAGGGCGTCGTATGTTATGTCCGGATTGTCGGCGAGTAGATTGAGAATCTTGCTAGAATTCTCGCTACGGAATTGAATGCGTTCTCCGTCAAACCACCAAATTCCTTTGCCCTGCTCCGTGATAAATTGGACATTGTACATGATTTCACTAGCATACATTTTACGGAAATAATTCCGGAAGGGGCGAATCTGCCTTAGTGTTGCCCTTGCGCCATCGGACAGGGCGGGACCTACGTTTAAATCCGCTTCGTGGAGCGCTTCGAGATAATCGTCCTTTTTACGGCTGCGGACTACAAGCAGCGGGTAACCATGCTTTGCGAGTATGTAGTTGACCATCAGTCGCGCGATTCTTCCGTTGCCGTCCTCGAAAGGGTGGATACGAATATACCTATAATGGAATAGGATAGCCATGTCCACTGGCGAAAGCGAACCCTCTTCTTCGATCATATTGTACCAATCCACCAGGTCACTCATCAATGAGGGTGTTTCTTCGGGTGAAGCGTAGGTGAAGATATCTCCGTATCGAGTGACGACGCTGTTCGGTCTCGTCTTGTATTGGCCTGCATGTATTGTGTAGGACGATGCTGTACCATCAGGACGTGTGTAGTGAATTTGATAATCCTCCCGGAGAAGGGTCCTGTGTAGTTGTCGTATAAAATTTTGGGTAAGGGGAAAACTTTTCTCTTGGGATTCCGCCAAAGACAACTTAAGGCAGACATCGCTAGCCTTCATTTCTTCGCAATCCTTTAATTTGGCAACGCCATTCACTTTGCCGAAAAAGAGCAAAAGCTCGGTTTGCCCGTAGGTGAGGGTATTCCCCTCGATGTGGTTGCTGTTGTAGTTGAAATCGACCGTAAACCGCCTGTCAAGACGTTGCTTATCGTGCTCGCTGAGCGGCAGCATCGAATTCCATAATTCCAGGGCTTCTTCGAGATTTTTTGATTTCATACCATTAATATAATAAAAAATCTATTAAAATGGTGGTAATATACCACCTTTTCTATGATTTTTATGCAAAAAAATTATTTTAAAGGTGGTAAAACACCACCATTCTAAAAAAAACGCCCCTGCTCAGAGCTACTTGAGCGGGGGCGCAATCGTTCCCAAAGAGACACAAGGAGGGAATTGGATTTTTGCTTCAACCAGACAAGCCCGGGTCTAAAAGCTATGGCAACAATCAGAATTAGACTTGTCTAACTAAAAGTTAGATAAATCTAACTGCAAAAACAAGGGCAAAAAAGCCAAAATAATGTAAATTTTCCGTTTCAAAGTTAGATTTGTCTAAAAAAGTATGGCTGTTGTAATATTTTTAGCCTTGACTAATTAGTTTTATTAAACTATATTAGCCACGTCTAAATAAGGCTAGTTGATATGGACCATACAAAACTGACTCAAAGCTTAGAAGACTACCTGGAAATGGTGCACATGCTGCGCCTGGCGAACGGGCTTGCCCGCGTCAAGGATATTGCCGCGGCTCTCGGCGTGAAAATGCCATCGGTTGCAAAGGCCATGGTGGAACTCAAGAAGATTGGCCTTGTGAGGCAGGAACCCTACAGCGGCGTGGAACTCACCGAAGAGGGCGAACGCGTTGCCGCCATGATTTTAAACCGTCATATTCTACTGAAGGGTTTCCTGATTAAGCTGGGCGTTTCCGAAGCGATTGCCGACAAGGATGCCTGCAGCATGGAACATATCCTTTCGGCGGAGACTCTCGGTAAGATTGAGGATTTTGTGAAGCCGACGGACGCGATTTCGTCGGCTAAAAAATTAAAACCCGCCGCGAAAAACGGCAAAAAAGCAGGTGAAAAGTAACATGAGCTGTAATTGTGGTTGCGGCGGAAAGTCGCAAACGAAAAAGTGGAGTACCGAGCCCAAGTTCTCGGAACTCAAGAAGGGCGACAAGGTAGAGATCGTCGGTTATAACGAGGGCGATTCTGCTTACAAGTCCAAGTTGCTTTCGATGGGCCTTGTGCGTGGCGTTCAAATGGAAGTCTTGCAGGTGGCCCCCCTCGGCGATCCGATTGAAGTAAGCGTACTGTCTTACAGGCTCTCGCTCCGTAAAGAAGAAGCCAATGTTCTCAAGTTGAGGAGGGTATAATGGCTGCCAGAAAAC
>JAFWZN010000015.1 GCA_017522345.1 Clostridia bacterium
CATGTACGGCAAAATCGCGCGTTTTCACAAAGCGCAGCGACTGAAAACGCTTCCCCTTTCCGATCCCCGCCCGGAAATTCCGAAGAATTTCAGGGGATCGGCCCCTCTCATCAAAAAAGGCACTTTTTTGATGACTTGAAGCTGCAAAATGATTCGCAGCTTCCTTTTTTCATATTTCCGTCAATACCTTTTCAAGCGCATCCGCGAGATACGGCATGGCGCTTAAAGCCTGCTCAATGCTGTTTTGATTGTGCCCAACTTCAATCAGCAGGCATTTTTCGGATATATGCTGATTGTATCGCCCGTCCTTCACCATAACCGGACGGCAAAGCCCTGTAACGGCTTTATTGATTTCGCCGGTCAGAAGCGTTGCCAAGGTATAATTTTCGGTATAATGCATTTCGTCGTCAAAGCCTTTTCCGTTTCCGACCAGGCACATAAGGCGCGCAAAATCGCCTTCATTCGTTTTAAGGCTGAAAGGATTGCCGCTTGAATCCTTATAGTACGCGTCCCGGTGAAGATCGATAAAGACGTCGATGTTGTCAGTATACTTTTCCATGGTGGCTAATGATCTCGTATATGCCGTTGAAAGATCGCTTAATTCGTGGTCGGTCGTATCATGAATCACGGTAAAACCGCGCTCTGTCAAAAGGCGCGCAAGCTCCTCTCCGACGCGCACGATATTGTATTGATTGTTTTTTGTTCGCCACGCCGAGGTTTCAACGTAGGCGTCGGTTTCCTTTTTCTCATACGCTTCATGCGTGTGCGTATGATAAATGAGCACTCTTATATCTTCCTTGTCGGCCTTCATGATTTCAACCCTGATCTCTTCATCCGTGGTTGGAGCAAAAATGGCGGAAGCGGAGACGTTTACAGCCTCCGCTTCCCACACCGTTTGCCTTAAATCTTTTTCTTTTGCCCCAGCGCCCTCGCTTCTTGAGCCAAACGCCACAATCAATAAAACTGTAATCAGAACAACTGCCGCGACGCCTAAAAGTAAATGCGACGCGCGTATAACATGAATGCGAACCATCCATCCACATCCCTTCCGAAATCGTTCATTTAATCGTATTCCGGAAGACAGACGCCTATGCACTAACAAAAACGTTTCTTTTTAAGCGCGTTCGCGGCCTCCAGCATGTTTTTGGCGTGCAGCCTGCCGCTTTCGCCTTCGTCTGCGCCGCCCACCATACGGGCGATTTCGTCGATTCTGCCCTCTTCAGAAAGCTTTCTGACCGTTGAACCCGTGTGCTCGCCCGAAACCGTCTTTTCAACCAGATACTGCTGATCGGAAAGCGCGGCAATCTGCGCGAGGTGCGTAACGCATATGACCTGACGCATTTTCCCCAACATGCACATCTTTTCGCCCACCGTCTGCGCCATGCGACCCGAAATGCCGGTGTCGATTTCGTCAAAGATCATCGTATCCACGCCCTCGTTTTCGGCGGTGATGGCTTTGAGCGCAAGCATAATTCTTGAAATCTCGCCGCCCGATGCAATCGCCGCAAGAGGACGCAGCGGTTCGCCGGGGTTTGGCGAAATCATAAATTCCATCTTGTCCTGTCCGTCTGCCTGAGGCGCGTCCAGCGTTTCGAATTTCGCTTCAAAGCGCGTTTTGCCCATTCCGAGGTCCTTGAGCTGCTCGATTACGGCAAGGCTCAGCTGATCAGCCTTTTCCTTTCGAACGGCGGAAAGCGCGTTCGCCGCTTCAACAAGCGTTTTTTTCTTAATCCTCAGCGTATCTTCAAGCTCCTGCTTAATGTCGGAAGAGGCATTCAGCGTTTTAAGCTCTTCCGCTGCTTTTTTGCCGAACTCGATCACATCCCTGAGCTCAGGGCCGTACTTGCGCTTGAGCCGCTGAATAAGGTCCAGTCGATCCGCCACTTTTTCGGCCTCAGCGGGGTCAAATTCCATTTCCTCGGATGCATCCTGTAATTCGTATCCAATATCGGAAACCGCGTAAAAAGCCTCCTCCAGACGCGAATGGAGCGACGCATACTTTTCGTCGATTTCGCTGATAGCGCCCATCGCGTCCATGGCGCGCTTTAACGACTCCTGCGCGCTGATGCTCTTTCCGCCGGCATACACGCGCTCGTAAGCGATTCTTAAATGTCCGGACAGCTTTTCTGCGTTTTCATAGATGCGGTTTTTGGAAAGGAGCGTTTCCTCCTCGTCCGCCTTCAGCTTTGCGCCTGCGATTTCCTTATGCTGAAACGTGAGATTATCAATCCTTCTCGCGCGCTCCGCTTCGTCCATATTCAAGCGATTGAGCTCTTTCATTGTTTTACTGTACGCCTCGTGCGCCGTTTTGACCGCTGCTTTATAAGGAGCCAGCTTTTCAAGCGCATACGCGTCCAGAAACGAAAGGTGCTTTTCCGCGTCCATCAGCTGCTGATGCTCGTGCTGTCCGTGGACGTCGACAAGCATGGAAGTAAATTGTTTAACGTTTAAAAGCGTCAGCATCGCGCCGTTTACGCGGCATACGTTTTTCCCGCTCCTTGAAATCTCGCGCGACACTTCAACAAGCCCGTCCTCCGTGTCGACGCCAAGGGATTCCAAGTATTTTTCCGCGTCCGCATTTTTAGAAATATCGAAAAGCGCGCGCACGCACGCCTTTTCCTCGCCCGTGCGAATCAGGTCGCGATCGGCGCGGCCGCCAAGGGCAAGGTTTACGCAGTCCACGACAATGGATTTGCCCGCGCCTGTTTCGCCTGTAAGCACATTAAGCCCCCGGCCAAACTCGATCCGGAGGCGTTCAATGAGTGCGATATTCAAAATATTCAACTCTAACAGCATATTTATACCGCTCTTTTGAAGGAGGTTTTCAGATTCTGTTTCCGATCAGTTCGCGGAATCGCGCGATTACCTCGTCCACATCCTCAATGTTCTTGATGATAACCAGAATTGTATTGTCTCCGGCAATGGTTCCGATGATTTCCGGCCACTTGAGCCCGTCAATCGCCTCTGCTGCAGACGGCGCGGATGCGGAAAGCGTCTTTAAAACAATCAGGTTGCCTGCGCCAGCGATGGACATGACGGATTCGGAGAAAATGCGGATAAACCGGTCGTTTATTCCCTTTTCCGCGCGTTCCGCCGTGGCATAGCGATAGCCGCCGTTGTCCGAAAGCACTTTAAGAAGCCTTAATTCCTTAATGTCTCTGGACACCGTTGCCTGCGTTACGTTCACGCCGTGCTGTCTGAGTTCCTCCGCAAGCTCTTCCTGCGTCTCGATATTCTTGGAGTCTATGATTTCAAGGATCATGGCGTGTCTCATCGTTTTCATCCGGGTACGCCTCCTGCCAATTCTATATTCAACGAATAAAATCCAATCAAACCTTGGTTAAAACCGACCAAAGCCTCTTTTTATATTGTATATCAGATACGCTCGATAAAACAATATCTGCGCCGATTATTTAATAAATTTGTCATAAGCATTGTTAATCACGTCATTAATTGTAGTATCTTCGAAACGACGCTCGGGCGTGAGGGTGTTTCTCAGAAGAAGCAGAAACTCGATATTTCCCTCAGGCCCGCGGATCGGAGAAAAGTCCAGTCCTTCAATCGTCCAGCCCTTTTCCGAAACAAAATCCGTGATCATTTTAATGACGCTTTCATGAACGTCGCGCCTTCTGACAACGCCTTTTTCGCCTACGTCCTCCTTCTGCGCTTCAAACTGGGGCTTGATCAGCGCGACAAACTGCGCGTTTTTTTCAAGCACGGAAAAAATCGAAGGAAGCACAGCCTTTAAGGAGATAAACGAAACATCAGTCGCTCCAAATTCGACGGGCGCATCGAACATTTGCTTTTCAAGAAATCTCGCGTTTGTGCGTTCCATACATGTAACGCGCGCGTCGCTTCTGAGCTTATAGTCCAAAAGATTGTACCCTACGTCAATGGAAAACACGCGCTTTGCGCCTTCACGAAGCATAACATCGGTAAATCCGCCCGTGGAAGCGCCGACGTCCATGCATGTTTTGCCTTTTAAATTGAGCCCGAACGCCTCGACCGCGCGCTTGAGCTTCTTAGCGCCTCGGCTTACGTAGGCATCCGTCTCGCCCTTGATGGTCAAAACCGCGTCCTTTTTCACGGGATCGGAGGCTTTCATAATTTTGTTGGTACCGTTAAGCACGCGTCCTTCCATAATCAGCGCGCGCGCAAGCTCTATTGTGTCCGCAAGATGCGTTTTCACCATTTGTTCGTCTGCGCGTACCGGCACTATTTTATCTCCTTCCCAAGCGCTTTAAGCGCGCGCATAACGGCGCTGTCCGCGTCCATGTGATTGTCCTTCGTCTGCTCAGAAACGCTGGCGTGCGCAATAAATGCATCTTCGGCGCCGATCAGTTCAACCTTTTCGGTAAACCGACGCGTTTTGAGCTTTCGCAAAATTTCTTCGCCCATGCCGCCTTCGATGATTCCGTCTTCCAAAACAAGGACGGGCGAATCTGAATTCGCAATTTCATCCAGCATTTTTTCGTCCATGGGCTTTACAAACCGCGCGTCCACAAGCGCTGCTGAAATGTTCATGCCGGCAAGCTTTTTCCTGACCTCAAAAGCAATCTCAAACATCCTGCCGGAGGCAATCAGCGTAATATCGTCTCCCTTCGCGGCAAGCCGCCACTGGCCGATTGCAAAATCCTCGCTGCCTGCGCCGGAATTCAGCGATCTTGGATAGCGAATCGCCATCGGCTGATTGACTTTGGCGCTTAGCTCGATCATTTTTTCAAGCTCTGAAGTGTCGGAAGGCGACGCGATAATGAGGTTGGGAATCGTCTTCAGATATGCAATATCAAAAATCCCCTGATGGGTTTCTCCGTCAGCGCCGTTTAAACCCGCGCGGTCGATTAAGAATGTAACAGGCGCATTGTTTAAGCAAACATCCATCATTATCTGATCGTACGATCTTTGAAGGAACGTAGAATAAATCGCAACATACGGTTTCATGCCGCCAAGCGCAAGTCCCGCCGCCATCGTAACCGCATGCTCCTCGGCAATGCCCACGTCAAAGGTTCTGTCGGGATAGGCCTTTTCGAATACATCCAGCCCCGTGCCCTTTAGCATGGCGGCGGAGACGGCTGTAATGCGCTTATCCTTTTCGGCAAGATCGATAAGCTTCTTAACCGCAATTGCGCCCGCGCTTTTTCCGCTTACCTTTTTAACTTCGCCCGATCGGGTGTCAAACGGCTGAACGCCGTGGAAATGCTCCGGTTCATCCTCGGCAAGGGCGTATCCCCTGCCCTTTTTCGTCACTACATGAATAAGCACGGGCTCGTCATACTTTTTCGCCCGTTCAAATACGCGTTCAAGCTCCCGGATATCATGTCCGTCCACAGGACCCAAGTATTCAATGCCCAGCGCGTCGAAAAACAAATCGTTGATAAAAAGCGATTTGAGAATGTTCCTGATTTTAGAAATCACGCGCATGACTCGTTCGCCCATTCTGGGTATCTTTTCGAGTATGCGTCGAACCTTCTGCTTGAACTGCCGATAAACGTTGCTCTGGCGCATATTGGTCAGATGCCTGGACATTGCGCCGACGTTTGAGGAAATGCTCATGGCGTTATCGTTTAACACAATAATCATGGGCGTATTCGTGTGTCCCGCGTCGTTTAACGCCTCATAGCACATTCCGCCTGTGAGCGCTCCGTCGCCAAGTACGCAAACGATGTGTCCTTCTTCATTTCTGAGCTTATTCGCCCTCGCCATGCCAAGCGCAATCGAGATCGAATCGGACGCATGTCCCGAGCAGTTTACATCGTACTCGCTTTCGTTTTTCCTTGTAAACCCACTCAAGCCGTCCTTTTTTCGAATGGTGCGCATTTGCGCCAATCGCCCGGTCAGCATCTTATGCGCATACGCCTGATGCCCAACGTCAAATATAATCTTGTCCTTCGGCGCATCAAAAACGCTGTGCAAGGCAACGGTTGTTTCGACAAAGCCGAGATTTGACGCAAGGTGTCCGCCCGTTTCCGAGACAATTTCCAAAAGCGCTTCGCGGATCTCGTCCGAAAGCGCATATTTTTCCTTCATTGTCAGGCGTTTAACGTCACCCGGCGACTTGATGTTTTCAAGCATTTTCTATGGCATCCCCAATCAGTGATCTCTGTGCGCAACGGCGTCGGCGAGGCTTCTGAAGAAATCCGCTTCCGCGCCGAATCCTTCAAGCGCACATACGGCTTCTTTCAAAAGCGTCTCCACGCGCGCCTTCGCGCCCTCAAGCGTAAGCACGCTGACCGCAGTCAGCTTTCCGTCCCTTTCGTCCTTTCCGACGGAATGACCGAAAAGTGCGGGATCAGCGATAATATCCAGCACATCGTCCGAAGCCTGAAACAGAAGGCCGAACGCGCGGGCATATTCCGTGACCGCGTTAAGCGCCTTTTCATCCGCGCCCGCAAGGCATGCGCCCGCGCGCATTGCGCCCACAAACATGGCCATTGTCTTGCCCTCGTGGATAAACTTAAGCATCTCTTCCGTGCCGTCTTCTCTGCCTTCCTGATAAAGATCGGCGCACTGACCTGCGATCATGCCCGTAACGCCTGCGCCGCGCGCGATTTCCCCTGCTGCGCGAACGCATTTTTCAATATTGCTTCCCGCCTTCAAGGCGCTTTTAAGCATGACTTCAAACGCCATATTAAGAAGGCCGTCGCCCGCTAAAATCGCCTGTCCCACGCCGAACACGACGTGGTTTGTGGGCCTGCCTCTTCTCATATCGTCATCGTCCATACCGGGAAGATCATCGTGAATCAGAGAATAGGTATGAATCATTTCAATCGCGCATGCGTAATCAAGCGCAGGCTCGATTTCTCCTCCCAGCATTTCACACGCTGCAAGCAGCATCGCCGGGCGCAGTCTCTTTCCGCCCGCTAAGAGGCTGTAGCGCATGCTTTCGGCAAGAAGCGCCGGCATTTCGCCCGGTTCAAAGGCGTTTTCAGGGAGCGAGGGAATCAGCTGTGAAAGCCTTGTCTGCGTTAATGATGCGTATTCCTTCAGCGTTTTCATTCCTGCACTTCCTCCGTAATATCTTTCTCGCCCGATTTCATGATCTCAATAATGCGCGCCTCGCCCTCATCCAGCATGCCGGAAAGCTCCTTATAAAGCGCGCTGGCCTCATGATAGGCCTTGAACGATTCTTCCAGCGGCATATCGCCCTTTTCAAGCTGAGAAACCAGCGCTTCCAGCTTTTCCATGCCCTCTTCAAACGTGTATTTCATGTGTTCGTCTCCTTACCTGTCACGCTTTTTACGTCCGCGTGTATAAGCGCATCCTGCATGCGAATTGTGATTTTCTCACCATTTTGAAGTCCCTGAGCGCTTTTCAACAGATTTCCGTCCTTGTAGACAACCGAATACCCCCGCTTGAGCACGTTTTCGGGGTTTACGGCGTTCAGAATGTCCATAAGCCCGTTTAAATCTTTTCTCTTTCGATCGGTAATCGCGTAAAGCGTTCGGTCGATAAGCTCCTTATACCATTTAAGCGTTCTTCGCTTATCATCAATCAGCATGCGCGTGGGATGCGAAAGGCAGGATGATTTTGCAATCGCCGAAAGACGCATGCGTTTTTTTGTAATATCGCTTTTGAGCGCGCCTTTTAATCGGCTGCCCAGCTGAAAAAGCGTTTTTTTCAAAGAAGCCACGTCCGCAACGGCAATTTCCGCCGCGTTGGACGGCGTTGCGGCGCGCGTGTCCGCCACAAAATCGGAAATCGTAAAGTCGATCTCGTGCCCTACGCAGGAAATGATCGGAATTTTGGAGGCAAAGATCGCGCGGGCGACGATTTCCTCATTGAACGCCCACAAATCCTCCATGGAGCCGCCGCCGCGCCCGACCAAAATCACTTCGCTGCGTTTATCCTTATTCAGCATCTGAATTGCGCGTGCGATTTCCTCCGCCGCGCCCGCGCCCTGTACAGCGCACGGCGCAATGATAATAGTGACGGAAGGATCGCGCATTTTAGACACGCGAACGATGTCCCGAAACGCCGCGCCGACGGACGATGTAACCACGCCAATGGTCTTGGGCATTACGGGAAGCGGCTTTTTGACGGCGGGATCGAAAAGTCCCTCGTCCGCAAGTCTGCGCTTAAGCCTTTCAAACTGCTCAAACAGATTTCCCGTTCCGTCCTTCTCCATGGACTCCACATACAGCTGATATGTGCCGCTCGCGGCGTAAAGACCCGCCGAGGCGATAAGACGCACCTTATGTCCGTCCTGCGGCTGAAAAGAAAGCGTCGTCGCCTGCGTGCGGAACATCGCGCATGAAACGCGCGCGTTTTCATCCTTGAGCGTAAAATACATGTGGCCGCTGATATGCCGTTTAAAGCCCGAAATCTCGCCTTTCACGTGAACGGAACGCAGCATCGGATCGCCCGCAAGCTTTTTGCGGACGTATTCGTTGAGTTCGCTGACCGACAGCGTCCATTCAGGCATTTTGCATCTCCGCGGCAATCATGGTGTTTTTCATTAGCTCTGCAATGGTCATAGGCCCCACGCCGCCCGGAACAGGCGTAATCGGGCCGCAAACCTCGATCGCGGATTCAAAATCGACGTCGCCCACAATGCTTCCGTCTTCCATTCTGTTGATGCCTACGTCAATCACGCAGGCGCCCTCCTTGAGCATATCGCCCGTAACCGCCTTGGCGCGACCCATTGCGCTTACGACGATGTCGGCGTTTTTGAGGATCTCCTTCAAATTTTTCGTTTTCGAGTGACACACCGTCACCGTGCAGTTTTCGCGAAGAAGCATCATTGCAATGGGCTTTCCGACGATATTGCTTCTTCCGATCACAACCGCGTTTGCGCCGGCAAGCGGAACGTTCGCCCGTTTGATCAGCTCGATGCAGCCGGCAGGCGTGCAAGGCTCAAGCCTTGCGCCCGCGCGCATGAGCTCGCCCGCGTTCATCGGATGGAAGCCGTCCACATCCTTTTCGGGCGCAACGGCTCTGAGAACGTTTTCCTCGTTGATGCCCTTGGGAAGCGGAAGCTGCACGAGAATTCCGTTGATATCGGGATCGTTATTGAGCGCGCGGATTTCTGAAATCAATTCTTCTTCCGTAATCGAAGCGGAAAACTTCTTAGCGACAGAACGAATGCCTACCCAGCCGCAGGCCTTTTCCTTGGACGCAACATACACCTTGCTGGCGGGGTTGTCCCCGGCTAAAATCACGCAAAGCGCAGGCGCTTTTCCGTGTTTTAGGGTATATTCCTTAACGCGCGTTTTTACATCCGCGCGAACAAGCCTCGCGATTTCTTTTCCGTCAATCAAAGTATGCATTCGTCTTTCCCCCTTCTCAGGTGATTTATAAGCATTTCTTCGCCAATCAAAGCAACGCCGCAGGCATTGTCTCCCGACAGCTCCGGCTTCGCCCAGCAGATTTTCTGCGTAACGCCCTTTTTTCGGCAGCGCTCTTTTACGAGCTTTCGTAAAAGTCTGCTGGACGCAACGCCGCCCGCAAGCAGCGCCTGCTTTGCGCCGGTCTTTTCAAACGCGTCCATCAAAAGCCAGGTTATGGCGCGCGCCAAATAGTTGTACACCTCGGCTGCAATATCTTCCTTTGACATTTCGCCCTTTTCGATCACGCGCATCGCATGCGCCTCCGCGCCTGAGAAGGAGCAATGCCCGTTTTTATGGGAAAGCGGGAAAAGCGATTTAGCCTGCCCGCGAACAGCCAATTCCTCCAGATGCGGACCCGCCGGGAAGGAAAGCCCCATTTTTACGCCCACGCGATCGACAAACTGCCCCGCGTGAAGATCGTCCGATCCGCCCACAAGCGATATATCCAGTTTATCATTTACAAGCAGTGTTTCCGTCGTTCCGCCCGACAAATGCATGGCGACAAACGCGCCTTCTCCGATTCCCGAATCCACCATCGCAGCGCGAACGTGCCCCTTCTGGTGGCAGGTTTCAAAAAACGGAACGCGCAGAATATGAGCAATGCTTTTTCCAAGCGAAACGCCCGCCAAAAACACAGGCATATAGCTTTCGTCAACGTCTCTTGGGCGGCTTGAAGCGCACACAGCGCAGATCTCTGCCTCCTCTGCTTCCTTCATAATGCCTTCGATCATTTGGGGAAGCGCGTTTACATGCTGAAACAGGCCTTCCGATTGGCGCAGACCTCTTTCGCCCTCTTTGACCTTAAGCAGCTTTCTCCAAGACGCAACGACACGCCCGTCACCCGCAAGGGCAACGGACGTGGTGTAGCAGCTTGTATCAATTCCAAGCACGAGGCGCGTCATACTTCTTCGCCTCTTGTTATGCTTCCGAGAATGCCGTTGATAAATGTACCCGCTTTATCGGTCGAATACGTATTTGCCAGTTCCACAGCTTCACTGATCGCGACGCCCTTAGGAACGGAGGCAAACAGCATTTCATATACCGCAACGCGCAGGATGGAAAGATCCACGCGGCTGATGCGCTCAATCGGCCAGCCGATCGCGTACTTTTCGATTTTTGCGTCGATATCCGCCTTGTTCTCCATAACGCCGGCGACAAGGCCGTCTACATAATCCGCTTCCGATTCATCGGGCTTGATTTCAAGAAGCCCGAGACGCGTATCCTCTCCGCCGTCTCCGCCAAGCTCCCACTCGTATACCAGCTGCATCGCGCGTGCACGCGCTACGGATCTTTTCATTTAAACGTACATCCCCGTTTCCGTATGTTTATTTATTCCTGTTCGGTTTCAATCACTTCATTGGGTTCAAGCGTTTCTAAAGCCGCATTCTCCGCCGGTTCCTCAGAAGTCTCTTCGGCCTTTTCTTCGTTGCTTCCATTCGACCAAGGCATGATCATGCCCTCTCTGTTTTCCGGCACATTGATTCCGGAAATAATTACGCTGACGCCGCTTAAACGGATGCCGTTGACTTCTTCAAGCTGCTTGCGGATATTTAACTGCATCTCATGCGTAACGGAGGCGATATTGGCGCTCATGTCAACCGTCAGATTGACCTTAACATCCAGCGCGAGATCCTTGTACTCTGTGGCGATTGAGACGTCGGCTACGCCGTCCGGCTGACCGATAATGCTTTTGACGATTTCATCCAGCGTTTCTTTTTTGATGAGCACAACGTCGTTTTGGGTACCCTCCAGCGTAACCATGTTTACGTTCGCCGCACGATAGCCCCTGTAGACAATGATAAACGCCCAGGCGCACATGCCGCCCAGCGCAAAAAGGATAATCAGAAGGATAACGAGAAGCGCGGCGGAAGCAGACGCGGCCTTACTGAGAAGTTCAAATACCCGCGCTCCAAGCGTCTCAAGAACCGACAAAACAACACCGGCAAGGCCAAAGCACGCAGTCGCCATTAAAACCGTACGCTTTAAACTCTTCATCTTCATTGATCCTACCTTCTTTCCCCTTTGTTATCTGTTTTTATTTCTGTTCAGATTCTTCCTTTTGAGTTTCCTCGTCTTCTACGTCTTCAAGCTCCAAAACGAACTCGTCCTCGTCCTTTTCTTCCGGCTTCTTCTCCTCAGCCGCATCGATTGCGGGCGAGGCAGGCTGCTTTTCAAGCAGCTTTCTTTGCGTCATTTCAAGCTCTGCGACGGCGCGGTTTTCTCTTTCAAAGCTCACGCCCTGAACGTGAACGTCGACAGACTTCACATTCATGCCGGTCATGGTTTCGATGGCCTTCTTGACGTTTTCCTGAATATCGCTCGCCACCTCGGGCACGGGGAATCCGTACTCCACGATGATGGTGACGTTTACGGTTACGTCGTTTCCGGAAACGTCCACTTTAATGCCGCGGGTGAGATTTTTGGAATTGCTCTGCGCCTTGCGCGAAAACATATCAACAAAGCTGCCGCTACCGCCGACCGTGTTGGCAACGCCTTCCACTTCCGTCACGGCAAGGCCGGCAATTGTCGCCAAAACATCGGATACGAAATAAACCGATCCGTTGGAAGTTGCATCCAGCCTAACATCGGACATGTTGTTCTCAGCCATAAGTGATCCTCCTTGAAAAGCGATAATCGCGTAAGGGGCACAAACCTACCCCACTGTATACTGATTATATCAGACTTTTGTCAAAAACGCAAACAGTTTATGCGTAAAAAACGCCGATAGTTTCTAAACCCCAATAATCTTTACGTTTCCGGCGGTCTGCCCAGTCTCGCGCAGCACAAGATCCAGAATGAACGCGCACTCATTTTTGTCGTCGGCGCCCGTTTTCAAAACGACGTTCACGCTCCCCGCATGCACCGTTACAACCGCGTCCTCATGCCCGCGCATTTTGAGAATTCCTTCGATGGTCGTTTCCGCCTCCATCTGCCTTCCCATTTCATTAAGCGCTCGGGCTGCCTCCAAGCGCGTTTCCTCATTCACCCCGGGATCGTTCATAAGCTGCGTAAGCTGAACCGTTTCAAGCTCCCGAACGCGCGTGCGTTCCAATCGGAATTCCTCAAACACATTCGTTTTTACGCTCGCCGCAACGGACATATCTTCAAACGCCGCCGGCGAATCATTGGCCGCCCAGGAAAAAAACATGGCTGCAAGCACAGCCGCCGCTGAAAACATGAACCCGATTCCCTCTATGATTCTTTCCCACTTCATCTCCCGGCCTCCTCCATCGGCACTACATGAATCCGTTCGTTGTCTATATTCAAAAGCGCGCGCGCCGCATCCTGCACCCGCAGCCGAACACGAATGTCGTCCGCACCCTCGCATACGATGAGAACCCCGGTCACCGCGCCGTCCTCTTCATTAATCATCACATAAACGTCGCCTGCGCCCGCAAGTTTTTGAATTATGCGTTCCATTCTGATTTCCATATCCGTCTTTACGTTGCCCTCATCGCGTCTTGACGATACAAAAAGAACGCATAAAAGCAAAAGCGCCGCTAAAAGCGCCCATCCGCCTGCGCCGGACTTCAGAAATGCCTTGCCTTTTCCGCCTGCGAACACCATTTCGCCACCCACTATAAAAAATTCAGAAGCGTTTCACGCAAAAAAGCCGCGATCATGCAGATCCCCAAAAGTCCCATAATCATCCTGACGGATGCGCGCGCGTTTCCTTCCGGCATAAGGGCGCTCAAAGCGCTGCTGACAAGCACCAGACATAAAAACGCGCGCATCCTCATATCACCTGTCCCTTCTAAAAAAGAGCCCGTCTTCCGATTCCGACAAAAACGCCCGCATACATAACCGCCATACACAAAGACGCCAAAATCAGAGAAAACATTAAAGAAAAAACACCCGAAAAGCTGTCCGCAAGATTTGTCGTTTCCTTGTCCGAAACGCACTGAACAATCGCCGAAAGCGCGCGAAGCCCCCACATGGCAAGGAAAACGTCGATTGCAGGCATCAAACACGCGCTCACAAGCGCAATCACGCCCGTAACGCCCGCCGCGCTTTTCACAAGCTGCGCGCTGCCTGTGATGGATTCCATTTTGCCCGCGATATCGCTTCCGACAATCGGAATCAGGCTGTCTGCAGCAAATTTGAGTCCCTTTAAAAACGCGCCGTCATACGCGCCCGCAATCGCGCCGCCTGTGGACATAAAAAATAAAAATACGCTGACAATTACGCCGATTAACCATTTGAACATCGATCTGACCGTGTCCGTCAGCTTCCCAAGCGGCAAATCGCTGACGGCTCCGGCAAGGCACAGGCAGGCCAGCGCTTCCAATATCCGAAACGCGCCCTTTTGAAAATACGTGGAAAGCGCGCCCGCCACAAACGCGCCAAGCGGCGTAATGAATGCGGACGTATGCGCGTCGCCCGTAAGCGCGATAACCGAAACAAATATCGGCGTAAGCGCGTCAATGAGCGACGCAATCCGTTCAATCGCTTCCTTCGCCAAAGCAAAAAACACGCTGATTTCCTTATACATAGATAAGGCGACAATCAAGTGAATCGCTAAATGAGCGCCTTTTGCGTTTTTTCCCTCCGGCGTCAGCCTTTTAAAAAACGCCGTCATCAGCATAAAGAACGCAGCCTTGGTAAGGAACTTTGAAACGCTTCCCACCCTGCCGTATACCGCGCCCGTCACTTTGTCCATCACTTGCCCGGGCTCAATTGAAAATTCTCCCGACATAATTTCCGTAAAGATTTGCCTTAAATCGATCATCTCCGCTTCATAGGTCAATTGCGCCTGAATATGAGAAAAATCGATCGCCTGTCCCGCTTCGCAAAGCGCCGAAAACGCAAACGCAAAAATGGCAAGCATACACAAAAACACTTTTCTCATGCGCCAAGCCCCATGATTTCATTGAGCGCCCGCATCATTAAAGGCGCCGTCAGCGCCATCAGCGTAAGCCTGACCGCCATGTCCACCCGCTGCGCAAGCGAGCCTTCTCCCGCGTCCCTGCACAATTGCGCCGCGTATTCACCCGCAATCGCAATGCCCGAAACCTTCACAATCAAAAGCGCGTCCTCTGCCTCCACTCTTGCCATGCTTAATGCGTTTTTGACCATATCCACAACTTCTCTAAGCTCGTCAAGAGACAAAACGCATGCAAAAACGCCCGCCGCCAGCGCAACCGTCATAGCGATTTCCGGGCGCGACGACTTTAAAAACAGGCACATAACCGCAGCCGCCACGCACATGACGGCAACCTTAATCGCCATTATGCTTTAGTACAGGCTGAACATCTGCCGGACCGAAGAAAAAAAGTCCGACATCAGCCCGACCACATACATAACCACCACAATCAGCCCGGCCAGCGTCGCAAGCGTTGCAATATCCTCGCGTCCGGCATTTTTCAGCAGTTGATTTACAATCGTAAGCATGATTCCGAAGGCCGCAATCCGAAACACGAGATCGACATCCATTTACGCATCCTCCTACGCAAGAAATATAACCGCGCACAAGCCCGTCAGCGCGCCAAGCGAAGTATACAGCTTCATTTTCTCCTGTCCTTCCCTGCGCCTTTTTTCTTCAATGGCTTTAAGGTCGTTAAGCGCCCGCTCATATTCCTTCTCCTGCTCCTGCCTTCCAAGGCTTTCAAGCGAATCAAACAGCATCGTAACAAGCGCGTTTTCTTCGGGCAGATCTTCGCCCGCGCCGCCGGACTTTTCCCACGCCTTGCTAAGCGTCATGCTTTCATCCTCTTTCATAATAGTTAGCATCCTTGAAAACGCCTCTCCTTCAAGCGTCAAAAGCGCTTCGTTTGCGTTAAGTCTTTTTTCTCTCGTCCTGTATTTGAGCTTCTTGATATCCTCCTGAAGCAGGCGGAGCCGATCCGCGGTATGGACGAGCCTAAGCGCCGCCCATCTTCCCGCATATGCGAAAAGCGCAACCGCTATGGCTCCGATAATGATTTTTTGTTCCATTTTCCCTCCGAAAAAACATACACTGCCTTGATGTTTCCGGGATCGTCGCCAAGCACGCAGGCATTTTGAAATATGCCCGATGAAAGAATCCGCCCGATCGTTTTTCTTGAAAGCGCGTCCGAAACGGAAGATGCGTGCGCGCTTGCCAGCACAGAAACGCCCATCCTCGCCGCCTCCGAAATCGCCTGCGCATCCTGAACGGATCCAATTTCGTCTGCCGCAATCACGTCCGGCGCCATGCTTCGAATCAGCATCCCAATTGCCTGCGCCTTATCAATTCCTTCGCATACGTCCGTTCTTGCGCCTGCGTCCAGCTGCGCCTCGCCGTTTCTTACAGCGGCGATTTCGCCTCTTTCATCCACAACGGAAACTTCCTTCCCCGCCTCCGACAGCCGGCGGCAGGCGTCTCGGATCAGCGTCGTTTTCCCCATTCCCGGCGGCGACAAAACAATGGTGCTGAAAACGCGCCCGTCCCTTAAAAGAAACGGCATAAGCCTTTCCGCGCAGCCTTTTACCGAACGGGCGATTCGAATAAGAAGACTTGTCGGCGTTACCATACGCGTTTTTCCATCTTCCTTTGTAAATTTCCCGGAAACGCCCACGCGAACGCCGTAGGGCAGCGTAAAATACCCTTGGCCCAGCTCGTCCTCCCACGCATAGACCGAATGATTGAGCATGCGCGAGATAAGCGCAAAAAGTTCATTCGGCGTTACGATCTGACCGGCTTCCCCTTCTCCGCCCATCCAGCGAATCTTTGTCCTTCGTCCCGTCCGAACCCGGATCTCCGTCGGCGTATTTTTTGAAAACGCTTCCATTTCCGCCCGTTCATCGGCTTTAAAATACCGAAGAACCTCCTTAAAAACATCCATCCGCGCCCTCTTAACATGAAAAAACCGCTTTTACTGAATGATATGATCAGTAAAAGCGGCGCATGCCGGAAAAGAAGCATTTTTTAAGCGTATCCTTTCCTTTTGATTATCTTTATAAGATCGCTTCTGAGTTCTTCGCACATTTTTCGGATTTCAGCTTCTTTACCTTTAATGTCCTCAAGCAATTGTCTTTCGCTTTTTACGGCAAGATCGTATATCTCCTTTGAAATTTCGCCGGTTTTCAGATGCTCATTAAGTTCGTTTCGGTCAAGCCGCACAATGTCTCCCCCGGGCCGCATCACGACGTCCAGAACCATATCGTAAAACCACGCGCCCTCAGGATCGTCCAAATGGTTTTCATACGTCACGTCAAAATAATACTGAAAAAGCCTGCCTTTTTCATCAAACATCACCGTCGCCCAGAAATGCTCGCTTTCCGGCGCAAGCTGAAGCCATGTATATCCCTCGCCCGTCACCTGAAGGCGTTTCCCGAACGATTTTACAAAAAAAGGTTCGTCCACCCTTTTCATATACAATAGGCCGACGCGGGCGCGCCCCCACGGAAGGCACGCAATCCTGCTCGCGTTTTCCCGCTCTTCTATGCCGCGCCATTCCGTTCGAAGCATCGTCTTTTTCTTAAATATCATCTGTTTTTCCTTCCAAATAATAATCCCGGTACGCCTTGATTGCCGTAGGCATCGCAAGCGCCAAAACGCCGGCTTTGTCCTCAAACACACTGCTTTCGGGCGCACGAACGCTTCTAAAAAGATAGCCCGTCATATGCCATTCAAGATGGGTAAAAACATGCTTCGCATTGCCAATTTCCCGAATCGGCTCGACCAAAAAGCCCATTTCCTCAAGGCATACCTCCGCGTCCTTTATCGTTCTTGCATCCGTAAAGCCCGGAAATTCCCAAAGACCGATCAGCATTCCGCCCGTGCGTTTTTGAACGAATACTCGTCCTTTATCGTCAATCACGAGCGCAACGGCGCGTTTTTCCATTCTGCGCTTAAGCTTTTCGGGTTTTTTCGGGATTTCCGACTGCATTCCCTCCCGGAAAGATATGCACATCTCCCTAACGGGGCAGCTTCCGCATTTCGGATTTTTGGGAACGCATATCATCGCGCCCAATCCCATCAGCGCCTGATTGTATTCTCCGGGATCGCCTTTTGGCACAAGCGCAAGCGCGCGGTCATATAATGCGGCGGGCGATTTGATGACCTCGGTAATTCCAAGCACCCTTGAAAGCACGCGCGCCTGATTGCCGTCGAGCGCTGGTTCCTTTGCGCCGAACGCAATGGATGCAATCGCGCCCGCGGCATAATCCCCGACGCCGGGCAGCTCCTTTAACCCTTCAAATGTGCACGGAAAATTGCCCTTCCGCTGATACGCCACGATTTTCGCCGCCGCATGAAGGTTTCTCGCTCTTGAATAATACCCAAGCCCTTCCCAAAGCTTTAAAACCTCGCTTTCCTCAGCGTTCGCCAGAGCGAAAACATTTGGGAAGGCCTGTAAAAAACGCTGATAATAGCCCTTGACTGTTTCCGTGCGCGTCTGCTGAAGCATGATTTCCGAAATCCAGATTTTGTACGGATCTTCTTCGCCCCGCCAAGGAAGATCGCGCGCGGAGGATAAGTGCCATTTCAAAAGCGCATTCTGAAAAGCTGCGATTTTTTCTATCATTTGTTATTTCTGTGTCCTTTTATAAGTATCTTCATTCCCGGGTAGAGAGGCGCAAAATGCATATTCAAGAATTTAAGGCCAAAGGCGTTTTCGAAATTTTCCCATGTCTCGCCCGGCTTCACCGTGTGAATTTTCATGCCTTCAGGCCTGACAGGAAGAAAAATCGCCTTGCCCTCCGTTATTTTTGAAACTGCGGATACAATTCTCTCGGGCAGGCAATGCGCCCTCGCAATCGACTTTGCCGTATCGCCCTTTCTAATGATGTAGCCGACCTTTTCTAAAATCTCCGCCCTTGCAAAATCGTTCGGACAGGGAAACGCGCTTTTTTCGCATTCATCCGCGTCCGGCGCGCGCACCTCAGTCATCGTTTCAAGCCATGCGCCGCTTAAAACCCCGTTCGCTCTTAAAAGCATGCACAGAGGATATCCCGCTCGTCCCGCGATTTCCTCCGCCGTTTCCCCTTCCATTACCTTTATATACATAGCCACCGCCCCTTTACCCGATTCTATGCGGCTAAAGGGGCGGCGCATACGTTATTTGGCGAGGAGATTTCCTACGCCCTTGGACATGGCGGCAATCGAATCGTTGTAGCTTTGAAGCATCTTCTGATAGTCGTCATTGGTCATATTCGCGGGCGGGTTGTTGATGTAATCGGCAATATTCAGAACCTGGAAATTGTAATTGCTCTTTTCTGTTCCCGTTACCCATACCCAGGTCGGGATATATCCGGCATTGATAATTCTGAAGCTACCGTCGGGCTGCTCCTGAATGGTAAAGTCAAAGATGATACCGCCGTCTCTGTACTGCGCTCTCTGGAAGGACAGGAAATTTCCAAGGGAATACAGGCACAGCGTTTCCTGCTTTTCGCCGAACTGGTTGGTTCCCGTCAGCCACTCGGCGCGCTGCACGACATGCGGATGTCCGCCGATGATGACGTCCACGCCGCACTCAACCAGCTTCTGCGCAAGCGACTTCTGATCGCGGTCGGGCTCAAGCTCGTATTCCGTGCCCCAGTGCATGAAGCACACAATGACGTCCGCCCCCGCTTCTCTTAATGCCTTGGCGTCTTTTGTGCTGTTGGAATTTTTTACCGCGTGAACCGCAAACTGCATGGCGCGCTTATCGAGCGCAGACTGCTGATCCATGGAATTCAGATCCTCGGTATAATTCAAAAAGCCCACTTTGATGCCGTTGATCTCGTAAATGACGGGCGTGTTGCGCTCATCCTGCGTGCGGCTTGCGCCGACATGCTTAAGACCGACATACTCAACATTTTCAATCGTCTTCATGAGGCCGTCAAACCAACCGTCCAGCATGTGGTTGTTGGCCAATGTCACCATGTCAACGGACGCGTCTTTCAGATTCGCCAAAATATACTGCGGCGTATTGAACTGAGGATATCCCCTGTAGCCGTATTTGTGCGCTTCCTTGCCGCCCAAGCATCCGTCGACATTGGTAACGGTGAAGTCCGCGTTTCCGAGCACATCCCAAACAGGATCAAGCATGGGCGCAAAGTTATAGGGATATTGATAGTTCGTGGTCTTGGCAAGCCTTTCGGCATTCAGGAAAACCTCTTCATGAATAACGAAGTCGCCCATCGTGCGGATGGTGGCTGAGCGAAGTCCGTTATCCGGCACAACCTGATTAAACGTCTGCTGCGCTGGATCGTCGGTCTCCTGACCGGGGACGGCGGGCTCGGGCGTCGCCGTTTGGGTCAAATGAATCTGCGGCTTCATGGTCGCCTGAGAAGCGGCGCCTCCGCCCTCCGAGCATCCGCCGGCGCAGCGGCTGATTCCGATGCTCATTAAGGTGATGATGCCGACCAAAATCAAAACGCTGATCGCAATTACGAGAATCAGCGGCCAATTTACGTTTTTAGGCATCAGCTCCCTTACGCGGCTGACAACGGGGATGTCCATAAAGCCGCCCTTTTTCTGAGCCGGCTTAGCGGATTTCACGCCCGTCTTTGCTTTGGACGCGCTGCCTTTTGCCGTCTGCCTGCTGCCGGGAGCTTTTTTCCCGACAGGCGCCGGGCTCGTCCGTTTGCGATTCTCCGGAACCCATTCAAGCGATGGATCCTTTCGGGTCGCCGTCTGTCTTTTTACGGCAGTCTTCGTACCTACCGCGCTCTGAGAGGATGCGGCGGTTCTTCTTACGGTCGAAGAAGCCGCCCTTGCGCTCTGAGAAGATTCGGTTCTCTTTGCAGCCGAAGAGGCGGTTGTCTTTCGTGTTTCAGCCAATGGTAAACCCTCCTAAAATCAGGTAAAACTTTATTAATGCTAGGAACTCCTTTAATGCATGAAACGTCATAGAGATACCTTGCCTTCTATTATATCACACTATACGAAGAATTGCTATATATTTTCAAACGCCAACAGCTATTGATTTCTTGTAAATATTTCATTTTTGCCTTAATTATCCTTGTAAATATTTCAAATTTATGTATTTTTTCTATCAAAATCATTGACTAATCGCAATGAATGGTGTATGATTATATCGACGCACATATGTATATTACGAGCGACAGCTTTTATGTATGAGGAGATAGGATATGGCTGGTTTCAATTTTGATTCTATCAAAAACGGTTTTTCCAAGCTTGGCGATTCCTTCAAGTCCGGCGCCAACGACGCTTATGAGGAAGAAGCCTACGAGGAAAATTACGAAGACGGCTATCAGGAAGCGTATGAAGAGGAATATGACGATGCATATTCCGAAGAAGAATACGCTGACGGCTATAGCGAAGACGAATATGAAGACGAATACGGGGACGAATACGAGGAAGATGCGTATGACGAATCTTCCTATGACGACGCGTCCTATGACGACGCTTACGCCGTCGAAGACGGCGATCCCGTCGGCGGTTATTACGACGACGCCGAGGGCGAGGACGGCTACGTTGAAGAAGGCGAATACGACGAAAACGAATATGCGCAGGAGGATTATTATGCTTCCGACTATTCCGACGAAGCCGCTTATGATTCCGAGGAGGATTACAACGATCCCAAGAATCTGGGCTATAACCCCGCCGTATTTGACAATCTGAACGATGAAGACGCAGGTTATGACGAAGCAGGCTATGACGGCGAAAATGCGTACGACGACGGATATCAGTACGACGAAGACGGCGTATATGAGGACGACGGCGAGTATTACGACGAAGAAGCCTACGCCGAAAGCGAAGACGAGCCCAACGCCGTAGGCGCGGTTCTTTCCAATGTATTAAGCTTTATCCTTGAAAACGATATCGTGATGTATATCGCGCTGGTTGTCCTGCCTCCTCTGGGCATCTGGCTGCTTTGGAAGAAAAACAAGTTCGACATCACCGTTCGCTCCGCCATTTCCATCGTCAGTCTGATCTGGATGATCGTTCTTATCATCCTTCTTTTCAGCCGCGGCGGCGATGATCCGATTTCTAACGACCCGCCGAACTTCCTTCAGCATACGGCGACGCTCGTGCCTTCTGCCACGCACACTGCGCCCGTAACCCAGCCGACCGACTCTGTTTCTCCCGCCACCACGCCGAACACTAGCATCCATACGACGAACCCCGGCACAGCCGACCCGAACGTCGGCAATCAGCCGGTCACCTATGTATGGGCTACCAATACCGATCTTTATTATCACAACGCAGAAAACTGCGGCGGCATGACCAACGCCAGCAAGATGACGCTTGACAGCGCAACCTCCCGCGGCAAGACCGCCTGTCCCGTCTGTATCGGCGGCGGAATTGATATCAGCACGCCCAACGGCTCCGCGCTCCCGACCGGTACCCAGTATTACGCCACCGGCGGCGGCAAGTGGTATCACGTCGATTCCTCCTGTCAGGGCATGACCGGCGCATCCGTCGTCACGGAAGCCAATGCCATTGCTGCCGGCAAGACCGCCTGTCCCAAGTGCATCGGTTACTACGGAACGCCCGGCGGCAAGTGGTATCACTCCGTAAGCAACTGCTCCAAGATGCAAAACGCCATCACCAATACCGAAGCCGAATGGATCAAGAGCGGAAAGACCGCCTGCCCCACCTGCATCAACAGCGGAAACAAGGTCGGTTCCTCCGTGAGCACCGATACTTCCACCCATGTATACGCAACCACAGGCGGCAAATTCTACCACACCAAGGAAGACTGCTCCGGCATGAAGGATGCCTCCCGCATCACCATCCAGTCCGCGGTTTCCGCCAAAAAGCAGATGTGCCCCAAGTGCGTAACGCCCGATAAGGTCATGGTATTCGGAACCGCCGGCGGCACCTACTTCCACACCAAGAGCACCTGCTCCGGCATGAAGGACGCCCTGTATGTGACCGCCGAATACGCGATCAAATACGGCAAGAAGGCCTGCCCCACCTGCGCCAAGATGTTTGTAGAGACCAGCAGCAATTTAAGCGGCTCCACTACGACCACCGGCTCTACCGGCACAGGCTCAGGCTTCCAGAATACCGAGGACACCATCTATGTATACGCCACCGAAGGCGGCACGTACATGCATTTAAAGTCCAACTGCTCCGGCATGGCCAACGCCAAAAAGGTCACCTTTAAGCAGGCGGCAAACGCCAACAAAAAAATCTGCCCCACCTGCATGACCACCTCCACCGTAAAGGTCTTCGCTACCGTTGACGGCAGATGGTTCCACACCGTTTCCGATTGTCAGGGCATGAAGAACGCCGAATACGTACAGGCCAAGACCGCGATCGCCTACGGAAAGACCGCCTGCCCCGTATGCGCAAAGCTCTTCTCTACTACTGCGTCAACGCCCAACAATGGCAGCAATACAAACAATAACGCAAATAACAACAATACTACAAATAACAACACAAGCAGCAATACCAACCCCAGCTTCTCCACCAACAATAATAATGCGCCTACCGGCACCGCCAGCAGCAAGGTTTACATCAAGCCCGGAAAGCCTTATTACCATACTTCCGCAAGCTGCTCCGCTCAGAGCGTATCCGGCGCAAGCGCAGTCACTTTAGAGTTTGCCATCGAGCGAAACTACAAAGCCTGCCCCTCCTGCAATCCCCCGAGCAAAATCACCTATTAACATAATAAAACCCGTTCGGCCAATGTCGAGCGGGTTTTATATGCTTTTGGCTGTTATTCCCAGTCTTCCTGTTTAAAACCGATCCGCACCTTGTTTCCGTCGCGCACAATCGGCGTTTTCATCAGCGTCGGGTTTTCCAGAATCAAATCAAAGATGATATTTTCAAGCGTCAGGTGTTTGGCGTAGTCAGCCCTCTCCCCCTTCGCGTCGGGATCCAAAAGCGCGCGTGCGCTTCCGGCGGCTTTCACGAACAGCTGAAGCTCCCTTGCCCCCAATTTGTGCTTCTTGACGTCTACGCTCGTAAACGGAATTTTTCTTTCCTTGAAAAAGCGCTCTGCCTTCTGAACGTCAAAGTTCTTTTTGGAGGCATAGATCATAATGTTCATTTTCTCACAGCCTTTCGCTAAACTCGTCCAGCTCGCCCAGATCCCATAGCATCGAGCCCGACAGATATTTATCGCGGATGTCTCTGGAGCACACAAACGCATCCACCACATCCTGATGCGTTAGCCCTATGTCCTCCGGCTTCATAGGCATGCCGTTTACGCGCATTTTTTCAAACAGCCATTCAGCCTCGGGCAGCTCCTCGTCGATGATTTTGAGAATCTCGTTCCAGTTGGAAACGATCTTTTCAAGGCGCTTTGCGTGCTTGGCAGGATCGTTTTTATGCGTCTTTTCCTCGATCTTAAGAACAGCCTCCGCTGTCTTTCCGAATACGCGGCGCACTCTTTCTTCCCATGCCTTTTCGTCAAACGCCTTCATCGCCGCCATGCCCTTATCAAGCGAGGGATGCAGCTTTTTAATCTCCTCATAGATATTCATGGTGAGATATGTGCCTACGCCAACCTGAATACCGTGAAGCTCGCTTTCTTCATGTCTTTCCAGCGCGAGCATCTCCCACATATGGGAGAAATAGTGTTCAAGGCCGCTTGCGGGGCGGGAGACCTTGGCGAAGCTCATTGCCATGCCGGAAAGAACAAGGCCCTCCGAAACCGCCTGAACCGCCTCCGCGCTTCTGTCTTTCAGCCCGTCGGAAGCCGCCATAATGCGCTTTAACGCGTTTCTCATAAGCTCCGCCACGTGTTCGCAGTAGTATTCGCCGATGACAAGGCGCGCGATTCTCCACTCGCAAAGAGAAATATATTTGGCGACCATATCGCCCAAGCCCGCCCACAGCATGCGCATGGGCGCGTTTTTCATAATGTCGATATCCAGAACAATCGCCGCCGGGCAGTGGTTGTAAAGCGTGGTCTTCACGCCGTTTACAACCATAGACGAAGAGTTCGACGCAAAGCCGTCCATGGAGGGCGCCGTTCCAACGATCATCTGAGGAACGTTCAGATCAAAGGCAAATACCTTCGACAAATCGTTGATAACGCCGCTTCCTACGGCAATAATCATGTCGCAGGATGTGTCATAGGTCATGGCAATGGAGCCCAGCGCGCGCTCGTCGGGTTCAAGCTTCTTAAGATCGCCCTGCGGAACGATAAACAAGGTATGCGAAATGCCTTCCTTGGAAAGAACCTCCACAACCTTTTTCGCCGCCGCTTCATAGGTGTTTTTGTCGCAGATGATAAACGGCTTTTTCGCGCCGATTGCGCGTACCGCGTCGCCCACATGGTTGACCGCGCCCGGGCCGATTTTCAGATACTTAAGATCCACGCCGTGATGAAGGCCGCATTCGCACTCAAAACCCTCCGGACGAATCAGCTGTTCGATGGGTAAAGCTTCAAAGCCCTGCATATTCTATTCCATCCTCTCTTTGTATGCGTTTAAATATTCATAAAGCGCGTTTTTGACTTCTTCATGTGTGAGCATGGTATTGACCCTTGCTCGCAGCTTTCCGCTCATGGGTGTTCCCTGTAAATACCATGCGACATGTTTTCGCATTTCAGGCACGGCGTATTTTTCGCCGCGCCACTTTACATGCATATCCAGATGCCGAATCGCCATATTCACGCGATCCTCCACAGTCGCAGGCGTATAGCTTTCGCCCTTCATACCGCAGGCGATTTCCTTGAAAATCCACGGATTACCCTGCGCCGCGCGCGCGACCATGATTCCGTCGCAGCCGGTTTCCGACAGCATTTTTTTCGCATCCGCCCAGCTTGAAACGTCGCCGTTTCCAATCACCGGAATCTTAACCGCCTGCTTTACCTCGCGAATAATCGACCAATCGCTTTTGCCCGAATAAAACTGTTCCCTCGTTCTCGGGTGTACTGTGATCGCGCACGCGCCGTTGTCTTCGCAGATTTTCGCGATTTCGACCGCGTTTATATGCGCTTCGTCCCAGCCTGCGCGGATTTTGACCGTGACAGGCTTTTGAACCGCCTTTGAAAACGCATTCACAATCTTTCCGACAAGCGCGGGATTGCGCATCAGCGCGCTTCCTTCGCCGTTTCCGACAATTTTGTGCGCGGGACAGCCGATATTGAAATCAAAAAAGGCAAACGGCCTGTCCTCAAGCCTCTTTGCCGCCTCCGAAATCATGCCAGGATCGCTTCCGAAAAGCTGCAGCCCCAAAATTCCTTCGCCCTCAAACCTTTCCAAAAGCTCCTGATGGGCGCGGCTTTCGGGCGAATACAAATAGCCCTTGGCGGACAGCATTTCGCTCACCGCCCACGCGCAGCCCATTTCGGCGCATAAAAGACGCATACTCGCATCCGTAACGCCTGCCATCGGCGCAAGCGCCGCGCCCTCAGGCAATAAAAGACCCTTGATATTGATTACGCATCCCCCGTATCTTTATAATTCGCGTCCTGCCGGATGGAAGAGATCTTCCATTGGCCATTGTCCGACTGCTTTTTGAGCCTTAATTCATACCGTCCGCTCGCCCACGGCGCGGGAGCGCCCGATATCTCTGAAGCGTAAGCCGCCTTCACCGTGCCCTTGATATCCTCCATGTGCTCGATAACAATACACACGATTTCATCGCCCCACGGCCAGACCTTCAAGGACTCAATGGAAATATCGTATTCATAACCCGTGATATTGTACGGAAGATACGGCGACGCATCCGAAAACGCATACTCTAAAACCGGATCGGAGTTTAAGAAGCTGCCGGTGAAGTAGCCGTTGAGATCGGTAGCGTTTTCCCTCGTCAGCGCAACCGCCGCGCGCTTTTCCATGCCCTCGCCCACGAGAATATAGGCGTTTCCGAGGTTAAATGCGATGTAGAACGCGCACACGATAATCGCCGAAATTGCGGTAAACAGAACCATTTTTACCGCCACAAACGAAATAAGCCTTCTCAGATATTTCATGCGCGCACGCATCCTTTCCTGCTTTTAGGGATTGAGATTTTTGAGTATCGCTTCTGTTGCGTCGATCGTCTGATCGTCCTTTAAGCGGAACTTGATTTCAACGCGTCTGGACGCAGCCTTGTTTTCCGTGCCGTCAAAATTCAGAATCAGCGCGCTGAACGAGCGTCCGCTGGCGGTAACAAGCGTTCTTAAAAGGTTTTGCTCCGCCTGAGACAGGCTCAGCGTATAGGCCATATAGTCGCGCCTCAAAACGTAATTGGTTACGGAAAGCGCGCGCTCCTGCGACAATTGCATATTGTAAAGATACGCGTCATATCCCGCCTTGCCGCTGGAATCCGTATGGCCCTCAATGATGATTTCGGCAATATAGGGGCTGAAATCATCGGACAGAAGCACATTCAGGTATACAGGTAAAAAGCGATCCAGATAATTTTCACCCTGTGCGCTTAGTGTGTTTGCGCCGACAGCGAACAGCATCTCACTGGGCAGCGTGATTGCGCCGGTCTGCGCGTCAACGGTGACAGAGATATTGTTTCTGGTCAATTCCTTTGAAAGCGCTTCGATAATCTGGGCCTTTACGCCGACCATCTGTTCAAGCATTTTCTGCTGTCTTTCTAGCTCGGTTTCATACTGGGAAAGCGCCTGACTTTGACTGCTTAATTGATTCTGCGCGCTGGCAAGCTGGCTGTTTGCGCTGGCAAGCTGGCTTTCCGTGCTTTCAAGTGCGGAAAGCGTCTGATTGGCATAGCTTAAAAGGTTATTGTAATCAATTCCCAGCGCGTCAAGCTCCTGCTTCTGGCGTTCGATGTCAAGCAGCAGCCGATCGATTTCGTCCTGCTGCGCCTGCCTGTTGCCTTCAAGCATCAGAATTCGCGTCTGCAGATTTTCATTTTCCGTAATTTCATCGTTTAAGCGCTGTTCAAGGTCCAGAATAATCACGCGGTTTTCAGAAAGCGTTTTTTCAAGCTCCTCTTCCTTTTCGGACAGGAGAACCGCCTGTCTGTTCAATTCCTCGGTAAGTTCATTGAGCTTGTCCGACTGCAGAATCAGCAGCTGTTCCTTATCATTCAGCTCTTCTTCGCTCTTTTTCATGCGAATCATCGCCTGCGTATACTGATCCTCCGTCTTTTTGAGTCGCTCCGTCTGCTCGGCAAGCGTCAGCATCATGGAAAAAATAACAAAGATAAACACGAGCACAAGAACGCTCATCATATCGGAAAAGCTGAGCCAGAAGGAACCCGTTTCTTTGGCGCGCACGCGCATGCGCCGTTTCATCTGACGCATGTTATGCCTCCTTAATCTCTCGGGCGCTCAAAACGCGTTCGATCTTCTCACGCGATTCCATAAGCGCGTCGGTCAATTGATCCATCTCGTTCAGATATCCGTTTACCGCGCCCTCCACCTTCTGAGGAAGGTCGTATACCGCGTCTCTGGTTTCGCCTGCCGCCCATTCGATTCTCTTTAAAATCTCGGTCATGCAGCTTTCAAAGTAATTGAGCGATTCTTCCATATCGCGGTTCAGTTTTTCGCGCGCCTCCATAATGGATTTGGCAAGGTTCTCTCCGGCTTCCTCCAAAGCGCCGGCAGTGTTCTGAAGGCCAGCGCAATTGGCGTCTGTAAGCGTGCCCGCATTTTCCATAAATTCCGCCATGGCGCTGTTAATTACTTCCGTCTGGCGGATAAATTCTTCATTAATGCCCGTAAGCGCGTCCATATACCCGGCTTGACGCTTTACAACATCGTCCGTGCGCGCAAAAAGCTCCTCATATCGAACCTGCGCCTGAGAAAGCCTGTGAAGCGCGGCTTCGTAACGCTTTAATACCTCGTCCATGTCCGTCTTCATTTCGCGCACAGCTCGCGCGACGTCCGAAAGGCCGTTCATCGCCTCGCTCATGCTTCTGACCGCGCGTTCCTGCTGGCGACAGGTATTTTCGACGGTATTAGCAAAATGATCCAGCTGTCCGTGCATCGCCTGATCCATGCGCTTGATATACGCGTCTGCAACGTCGTTCATCAGCTGCGCCTGACGGCTGCTCACAAGGTCCATATTTTTCTCAACCGCGCCCGCCAAAGGACGTATGCTTGCAGCCACCGCCTGAGAAATCGCGGCGGCATTCCTCTCGGAATCCATTTTTTCAAGAAGCTGCTTTAAAAGCCCGGTCTGCTCCTGCTGATAAATGGCAATCTGCGTCATAGGATCGACGGACAAAACGCCGGCATACCGCGCCATGGCGTTGTAAAACGCGGTGAGCGAACGCTCCGCGCGGCTTCTGACAATTCGCGTAAGCAGCGTAAAAAGAATCGAAACGACTACGCCGAAAATCGAGGTCAAAAACGCGTATTTCATCGAGCTTAAAAGGATATCCATGGATTCGGAAACCGCCTGCGCGTCCACGCCGCTCATGCCGGAGAGCGACACGGAAAGACCCATCAGCGTTCCCAGAAAGCCCAAAGAAACCGCTACGCCCGGAATGGCTTCCGCAAGATGCGTGCTTCCAGGGCCGTCGATGACTGTTTCTTCGTTGATATAGTCCTCGACGTTTGAGGGATTATGGTATTCGCCGTCGGCAAAGAAGAGGTTGTTTAAGTATTCCGACCAATGGGACATAAGAACGCCCCTGCCAAGAAAACGATCTTCCTGCCAGGATCTGCGCGCCTTATCTCCCTTTTTGATGTTTTTGACCGCGCGGTTCAGCACATCGCTTGTGCGGATCACGGGAAGAATGCACTTCATGATGCCGACCACAAATAAAATGACAATCGCAACATACACAAATGCGCTGAATCCATCGCCCATCCAGCTTCCGATGTTCTTTAACATATTCAAAACCCTCACCTCACTGATCGGCCGAATTTCTCATGCTTAATCGATATTATACCACATGCAGCTTTATTAAGCAATCTCACCGGCCCTATACATTATTTGACAGAAAAAACGCCCCCGGAGTTCCATACTCCGAGGACGCGCATCATATTTTTACTGCTGATAACCGCTGGATACCAGCTGCGTCTCGCCCGCATGCGTGTTTCCAATGGGCAGCACCATAACCGCCGCTTCATCAACCTGGATCATTCCCAAATCTCTTGCCGCCAAATGACACACAACATTGTCCTGTATCTTCATTTGGAACTCAATTTTCAGGTTTTCTATACTGACCTCAAGCAGCTTGTTGTCCGCCTTCAGCGCATTAATGTTTTTATTTGCGACCGCAATGTCAACAAATTTTCCAATCTGAACGCCGATTCCGACCAGCATGACAACGGTGAGCACAAATGCGCACAGGCGGCTCAACCTGCCCTGACGCTTATACCTGAGCATCTGTTTTGCGGATGGATGCCTCGGGATGCGTACAAAAACAAGGGATTCAAGCGATTTCGAAACATTTTTCGCCTGACGAACGTTTTCGTTGTACATCCCCTGTCACCTCAGCTTCCCGCGTATAATTTCACTTTGTCATTATACATGCATATTGTTTCAGTTTTCTTTCGAATATAACCCTTTAGCTTAAACATTCAACAGCCGTCGTTGTAAAAAACCGACTTCGGTATTTATTCTTTCGTTATACTCGGCAATATTGTCTTGAAAAAACAAAACCGACCGGGGTTTGCTCGGTCGGTTTTGGGGTGTTTATTACATTTTAATTACAATTTGATTTCAGCCGATAATCAGGTTTTCGCCGGTCATTTCAGCGGGCTGCTTAAGACCCATCATGTGAAGAAGGGTCGGGCAAAGGTCGCACAGACGACCGCCTTCCTTCAGAACCTTCTTGGGGTTCTTGGGATCGATAACGATCACAGGAACGGGGTTGGTGGTGTGCGCGGTGAACGGACCGTTCGATTCAGGATCGATCATCATGTCGGCGTTGCCGTGGTCGGCGGTGACGATGCACTGACCGCCCTTGGCGATGATCGCATCCACAACCTTGCCTACGCACTCGTCGACGGCCTTAACAGCCTTCTTCGTGGCGTCAATCACGCCGGTGTGGCCGACCATATCGCAGTTGGCAAAGTTTAAGATGATAACGTCGTACTTGTCCTCCTCAATCAGCGGAAGAACGGCCTCGGTAACCTCGTATGCACTCATCTCGGGCTTGAGGTCGAAGGTAGGAACCAGCTCAGCTGCGGGAGACGGAACGAGAATTCTGTCTTCGCCTTCAAACTTTGTCTCTTCGCCGCCGTTGAAGAAGAAGGTTACGTGGGCGTACTTCTGGGTTTCGGCAATGCGCAGCTGGGTCTTTCCGCACTTGGACAGATACTCGCCCATGGTCATGGAAAGAGACTCCGGCGGATACGCGACATCCACATTCGGCATGGTCGCGTCATACTGCGTCATGCAGATGTAGGTCAGCGGGAAGAAGCCGTTTTTGCGCTCAAAGCCTTTAAAGTCCGGATCGACGAACGCGCGGGTGATTTCACGGGCGCGGTCGGGGCGGAAGTTGAAGAACACGACGGAATCGTTGGCCTTGATCATGCCGTTTTCGTCAAGCACGGTGGGAAGCACGAACTCGTCGGTCAAGTGCTTTCCGGTCTCGTCGATGACTTCGTAGGAATCACGGATGGCCTGAACGGGGCATTCGGCCTTGTTGCCGACGCCGAGCACCATGGCGTTGTACGCCTTTTCAACGCGCTCCCAGGCATTGTCTCTGTCCATCGCGTAAAGACGGCCCATGGTGGTGGCAATTTTGCCGACGCCGATTTCATCCATCTTTTCGCAAAGCTCTTTCACGTATTCCCAGCCGGAATCCGGGGGCACGTCGCGGCCGTCGAGCAGGGCGTGTACGTAAACTTTGGTCAGGCCGTGCTTTTTCGCCATTTCGAGAATGTCGTAGAGATGCTGCGTGTGAGAATGAACGCCGCCGGGAGACACAAGGCCGATCAGATGGAGCGCGGAATTGTTCTTTTTGCAGTTCTCCATGGCCTTGAGCATGGCTTTGTTTTCAAAGAACACGCCGTCGCGGATGTCCTTGGTGATTTTAACGAGCATCTGATACACGACGCGGCCTGCGCCGATGTTGGTGTGTCCCACTTCGCTGTTGCCCATCTGGCCGTCCGGAAGACCTACGTCCTCGCCGGAAGCGCCGATGGCGGTGTGGGAATACTCGTTCATGAAGCGGTCAATATTGGGCGTACCCTGAGAAAGGATGGCGTTGGAAGCAGCGTCTTTCCCGCCGATACCGAAGCCGTCCATGATGATAAGGGCAGTCGTGGCCATTAGAAGTTCACCACCTGAGCGAAGTCAGCCGCTTTCAGGGAAGCGCCGCCGATGAGGCCGCCGTCGATTTCGGGCTGCGCCATGAGGCCCTTAACGTTAGAGCCCTTCATGCTTCCGCCGTACTGGATGCGAACCTTGGAGGCAACGCACTCGCCGTACTTGCCGGCGATGGCCTTGCGGATGACGCCGATGGTCTCGTTGGCCTGCTCGTCGGTGGCGGTAAGGCCGGTGCCGATGGCCCAAACGGGCTCGTAAGCGATGATGGTTTCTACGATCTGCTCTTCGGTCAGGCCGTGAAGCGCCATGAGGGTCTGGTAAGCTACGAGATAGTCGGTGTAGCCGGCTTCGCGCTCTTCCTTGTTTTCGCCGACGCATACGATGGCCTTGAGGCCCGCGTTCACGGCGGCTACGGTGCGAAGGTTAACGGTCTTGTCGGTCTCGCCGAAGTACTGACGGCGCTCGGAGTGGCCGATGATGACGTATTCGCAGCCGGCGGCCTTGAGCATTTCGGCGGAGAGCTCGCCGGTGTAGGCGCCGTTAGCCTTAAAGTGTACGTTCTGAGCGCCGAGCTTTACATTGGTGCCCGCGATAACGGGCGCAACGGCGGCAAAGCAAACGGCGGGAGTGCATACGACTACGTCGCACTCGGCGTCTTTTACGAGGGGCAGAAGCTCGGTTACAAGAGCCTTGGCTTCTTCGGGGGTCTTATTCATTTTCCAGTTGCCGGCGATGATGGGCTTACGCATAGTATTTTTCCTCCGTTCATAGTTCGGGCCGCCGTCAGGCGGCGGCCCAGAAAAATTCAAATGAAATTACTTGTCGAGCAGGCACGCTACGCCGGGAAGGGTCTTGCCCTCGAGGAACTCGAGAGAAGCGCCGCCGCCGGTGGAGTTGTGGCTCATCTTGTCAGCCATGCCCATCTGGGTAACGGCTGCAGCGGAGTCGCCGCCGCCGATGATGGTGATGGCTTCGCTCTCGGCCATCGCGGTCGCAACGGCGAGGGTGCCCTTGGCGAAGTTAGAGAACTCGAAAACGCCCATGGGTCCGTTCCAAACGACGGTCGCAGCTTCCTTAACAGCCTTGGAGAAGAGCTCCACGCTCTTGGGGCCGATGTCCATGCCTTCGAAATCGGCGGGGATGCCGCATTCGGCGTCAACGGTAATCATTTCGCAATCGTTGGAGAAATCGTTTCCGCATACGTTGTCGATGGGGAGAAGGAGCTTAACGCCCTTTTCCTCGGCCTTGGCCATCAGTTCCTTGGCAAGCTCGATGCGCTCTTCGTCGAGAAGGGACTTACCGATTTCCTTGCCCATGGCCTTCTGGAAGGTATAAGCCATGCCGCCGCCGATGATGAGGGTGTCAACCTTTTCGATCAGATTGGTGATAACGCCGATCTTGTCCTTAACCTTGGCGCCGCCGAGAATGGCAACGAAGGGACGCTTGGGCTCTTCAACAGCGCTTCCTAAGAAGTCGAGCTCTTTGCCGATTAAGAAGCCGGCGACGGCGGGCAGATAGGCGGCTACGCCTGCGGTGGAGGCGTGAGCGCGGTGTACGGTTCCGAACGCGTCGGATACATAGATTTCGGCCATATCGGCGAGCGCCTTGGCGAAATCGGGATCATTCTTTTCTTCTTCAGCGTGGAAGCGGACGTTCTCAAGGAGAACCGCTTCGCCCGCTTTGCACTCGGCGGCCAGCGCCTTGGCGGATTCGCCGATAACGTCAGAGGCAAGCTTAACCTCGAAGCCGAGCTTCTCGGAAAGTCTCTTGGCGACGGGGGCGAGGGAATACTTCATGTTGAACTCTCCCTTGGGACGGCCAAGGTGGGAGCAGAGGATCACGGCGGCGCCGTTGTCAAGCAGATACTTGATGGTGGGCAGCGCAGCGTTGATTCGGGTTTCGTCGGTGATGTTCTTGTCCGCATCCAGCGGTACGTTGAAGTCGCATCTTACAAGAACTTTCTTGCCCTTTACGCAAATGTCCTGAACAGTCTTCTTATTCATACTTTCACTCCCTATCATTGTTCGTGGTATTATCATACCACATTGTTTTAAAACTGAAAAGAAACTTCATGTTATTTGAAGTAAATGTTTTTTGGCGAATTCAGCGGTCTTTGCGGATTAAATCGTAAATTGCGGTCGCCGCGCCCTCGTCGATGACAAGAAGGTCGTGCTTGTGGTGCCTTGTGACAGCTAAAATCGCCTCGGCTTTTCGCGCGCCCGCAGCGACGCCGATAACGGTCGGAATGGTTTCTACCGCTTCAATCGGAATGCCGAGTCCCGATGCGGACGATAAGAAATTTCCATGCGCGTCAAAGCAAAAGCCCAGCGCTTCTGCGGTCGCGCCCTTTTTGATCATCTGGTCGCGGTCGGCTTTGTTCATCAGGCGGTTTTTAGCCATGTCGTCGGCTCTCGCGATTCCGTACAAAAGCACGTCCGCGCGCTTTACAGCCTCCAAGGGCTCGCTGACTTCCTTGATTTTTATCAATTCCCTGAGCGCGTCCGGCGTCAGACTGTCCGGAATATACAATGCCCTATGCGTGCCGCCCAGCTTGTCCGCGATTTCCTCCGCAAGCGTGTTGGCCTGCGTTTCAACCGCCTGACCCAGTCCGCCGCGCGCAGGAATGACCGTTACCGCGATGTTCTGACCGCGCGGAATGTTCTGCGCAACCTGCTGAACGGTCGTACCGCCCGTTACGGCGACAATCGAGCCGTCGCGAACGGATTTTCTCAGGCGCACGCCCGCAACGCGTCCGATTTCGGAAAGCACTTCCTTGGATTCATCCGCGTTTCCGGGAACAATTTTAACCCGTTCCACGTGCAGAAGCATCTGAAGCTGAATTTCCATCGATTCAAGCCCGAGCTTTCCGCGGACAAGCTCGCGAACGCTGTCGATGAGCTCGTATGCCCGGTTGGTCAGCATCATGCCCGCAGGAGTCACGTCGATAAGCCCCGCTTCTCTGAGCGCATCGGTAATCACGCGCGCCTCTCTCTCGGAAAAGCGCATCCTCTGCGCAAGCGCACGTCGTCCCACCGGCTGCAGCACTGAAATCTTCTCAAGCACCATAGCTCTCGATACGATTTCATCCATCAAATCCGGCGCAAGCTTCTTAATCAGTTTGGTCGTTGGATCCATAGCGCCTGCGCCTCCTCTGAAGCGGGCATATTCCATCCCGCCGTGTGCAAAATTCACCCGCCAAATTATACCATTAAATTGTGTTTTTGTAAAGCATTTTAAAGTTTCTCACTTCACAATGCAAAAACCATCCGAAGCCCTCAATTGGCTTCTGATCATTTGCAGGGAATAAGCGCCTTCCGTAAGCCTTCGGCTGTTGGGATCGTTTACCAGAATATTCCCGTTTTCATCAATACCGCGCAAAAGGATGTAATGTCCGTTTTCGGCAAATGTTCCGGAGCCTATGTGTGCGATTACGGGTTTTCCGGCTTTGAGGCTGTTCAAAACCTCCGTAGTACTTCCGGTCCATCGGCTGCCGATACCGTTCTTGGACAGGTATCTTGAAAGCGCCAGATGACTCAGTCCGTTTCCTTTATAAAATCCCGCTTTATAAAGCCATTCAAAAACGGTTTCCGGCGTTTCTTCATAATTTCCCTTCATATGGCGGATGATCATCGCCACACACGTCGCGCCGCATCCGGACGTCTTGACCGATCTGTTTTCCCCACCGATGACGCAAATGGTCTTTGTATAGTGGAACTGATAAAGCGGCACTATATTCATCACGGTACCCGAAACGGGCTTATCGAGATAGAAAACATCCTTGCCCATTGACTGAACGCTTTCGGGAACGGAAAGGTTCGCAAGCGAGCGGCAGTTTTTAAACGCATAATCTCCGATGGAAGCAAGCCCCTTCGTTAGTTCAATGTCCGAAAGCCGTTCGCAGTTTGCAAATGCCGACGCGCCGATTTTCTTTAAGGCGCCGCCGGTAACCACCTTCTTCAGCGACGGGCACTCATAAAACGCGTAGTCCCCTATCTCTTCGACAGTTTCGCAAAGCGTAATGCCAGTAAGGGTCTGTGCATAGCTGAACGCGTATTTCCCGATGGCTTTTATTCCGCTCGGCACAGAAACTTCCTTTGCCCGTACATTGGAAAGGTACACTACCACCTTTCCTTCGCGCTTGTCCACAATCATGCCGTCGGTAAACGCATAATTCCTGTTTTCTTCAAGTCCGGTGACAGAGGAAAGCATCGCGCAGTTCAAAAACGGATTTTCACCAAGCGAGCGCAGATTTCTGCTTAATGCAATCGTTTTTATATTCCTCGCATTCTGAAACGCATAGCTTCCGATTTCGGTAATGGTTTCAGGAAGAGTAACCGTTTCAAGCGCTCTGCATCCGTAAAACGCATACTGACCGATTGAAGTAACGCTCTGAGGCACGGAGACGGCCAAAATCAGTTCATTCCCGGAAAACGCGCGATCACCGATGGCAGTTACGGGAATTCCTCGGATATATGCCGGAATGTGAACAAACATATTTTTTCCCGTATACCCCGTTATCACTGCAGAGGAATTGCGGATTTCGGTTATAAAACCGCTGTCCGCCGTATAATCAGAAAGCGGATAAACATTGATCCCCTTTGCAGTAAAATACATTTCCGCTTCCGATCCTTTTGGACAATATACACATTCAATCGGAAGATCAGAAAAAGTCTTTTCGCAGGATACCGCTGCGTCGCCCAGAAAGACAAGTGTTTTAAGGTTTACGCAGCCTGAAAACGCACTGTCTGCAATTGAAACGCCATCGGGAATGATGACGCAGGTAATCGATGTGTCGCCCGAAAACGCTTCTTCCCCGATTTGATGAATGCCTCTCGGCAGCGCAATCACCTTTTCTTCCTGTGCCAGCCCCCGAAACGCAGTGAAAAGCGCCATAAACATCAGCGCGAAAAGCATCATCCGAACTTTCTTCATTTTCTCCCCCTTGGTAAATTGAGCTTATATACATATATTATAATTCATTAGAGCCCTTCTGGCAACAAGATCCTCTGTATTTTTTGTTGTCAATTTACGATTCTCCATTGCTCTTTTTTCGTCCAATGTGGTATAATAAATCAACATCATTATCAGGGAGGAAAGAACATGATCCGCGTTACTATTTTTAACGAATTTGTTCATGAGCGCACAGAAGAGCGCGTGCGCGAAGTATATCCCGACGGCATTCACATGACGCTGAAAAGGGCGCTCGAGTGTGAAGATATCGAGGTCAAAACCGTAACCCTTCTGGACGATCAGTGCGGTCTTACGGACGATGTTTTAAAGGAAACCGACGTAATCATCTGGTGGGGTCATATGGCGCACGGTCAGGTTCCTAACGAAGTTGCCCAGCGCGTGCGCGATCATGTTCAAATGGGCATGGGCGCAATCTTTCTCCATTCCGCGCACGAATCCAAGCCCTTTAAGCTTCTGATGGGCACCCCCTGCTCCCTCACCTGGCGCGAGGACGGCGATTTTGAACGCGTATGGACCGTCAACCCGGCGCATCCCATTGCGCAGGGCGTCGGAAGATTCATCTATCTCCCCCACGAGGAAACCTACGGCGAGCCCTTCACCGTGCCGGAGCCCCTTGAAACCGTGTTTATCGGCGGCTACGAAGGCGGCGAGGTTTTCAGAAGCGGTCTGACCTACCGGCGCGGAAACGGCAAAATCTTCTATTTCCAGCCCGGACATGAAACCAACCCCACCTTCAAAATTCCCGAAATTCAGAAAGTCATCAAAAATGCAGTTTACTGGGCCAATCCCATCTACCGCACGACCTCTCTGGGCTGCCCGCACGTTGAAAAGCCCTGACCCCTACGATTTCGGCGGTGCATATCGGTGCGCCGCCATTTTTTGCGAAAGGCGGATTTATGAACACAATTCTAACCATGGACGCGGGAACATCGGGTCTGAAATGCTCGCTGTTTGACGTAAGCGGCGCGCTCATCAAGGCCACGGTTTCGGAGTATCCCACCGATTACCCGAAGGACGGCTGGGCGGAACAGAAGGCGGAGGATTTCATTTCCGCCGTTCAAAGCGCCATGAAAATTCTTGCAGGCACAAAGGGCCTTGAAAGCGTGTGCGCCATCGGCTTAACCGGCACGATGAACGGCCTGATTCCCATTGACCCAGACGGAACGCCGCTTCACCCCAACATCATCCATCTGGACACCCGCGCAACAGAGGAAGTAGATATGCTTTCAGACGTCATGGGCGCGAAGGCTTTTTATGCGATCACCGGCAATCGCCCGGACGTGCACTACGGTCTTCCCAAGCTCATGTGGATAAAAAAGCATCGCCCGGACGTCTATAAGCGCGCTCATTCGTTTGTAAACACAAAGGATATTCTGTACGGATATCTGACCGGCATTCACGCGCGGACCGACTACTCCGACGCGTCCTTGTTCGGAGGAATGAACATTCACACCCGCACGTGGGACGACGATGTGGTAAAAGCCGCGGGCATTGACAAGGAGAAGCTTCCCTCTCTTTTCCCGTCAACCGACATTTCGGGCGCATTATGCAAATCCGCTGCCGATCAGCTGGGCTTGAAAAGCGGCATTCCCGTATCCATCGGCGCGGGCGACGGCCCATGTTCCACACACGGTTCGGGCGTGTACTCTGAAAACGGCGCGTATATCACCGTCGGCTCCAGCGCATGGGCGTGCGGGCTTTCGAAAACGCCCGTTATTGATCCCGGCATGCGCGCGTTCAACTATACGGATATCGACGAAAGCCTTGTAAACGTATGCGGAACCGTGCAGTGCGCTTCAACTGCGTTTGACTTCATGATGAAGACGGTTCTCGGCATCACAGACGAGAACGGCAAAATCAATTTTGCCCGCGCCGAGGAAATGGCATTCTCGTCCCGGCCCGGCGCAAACGGCGTATTTTTCCTTCCCACGCTCATGGGCGAACGCTGCCCGTGGTGGGATGCAAACGCGCGCGGCATGATTATGGGGCTTACGCTCACACATACGAGAAACGACCTTGTGCGCGCCTCCTACGAAGGCGTCGCGCAGGCGCTTAACAACTGCACGCAGGTGCTCAAGGACAACGGCCTTGATTTTGAAAGCCTTATTCTTTCGGGCGGCGGCGTAAAGAGCAATGTGTGGCCCCAGATGTTTGCAGATATTTTGGGCGTTCCGGCCCACGTTCACGCGCATCCGCGTCAGGCCACAAGCATGGGCGCAATGATTGCGGCGGGCGTAGGCGCAGGCGTATATCCGTCGTTTGAGGAAGCGGCTAAAACCATACGAATCGCAAAAACGCTTCTGCCCGACAAAGAGGCGCATAAAGCATATAAAGCGCACACCAAAGCCTACCGCGCGCTTTACGGTAAGTCCAAGGACGCCATGCACGAAAGCGCCGGATATCAACAGCTTTTGAATCAATAAAGGAGATACAGCCATGGTAAAAGAAAAGCTCGACCGCATTAATTATCTCGCCAAAAAATCCAAGCAGGAAGCGCTCACGCCGGAGGAAGCGCAGGAGCAGGCAGCGCTCAGAAAGGAATATCTTGAAGAATTCCGCCGCGGCTTCCGCGCACAGCTGGAAAACATCGTAATCGTGGATGAAGACGGCAACCGCAAGCCTTTGAAAAAGGACATCAACTAAAAAATTCCCATGCGCAGTGATATGTTCAAGCGCATGGGATTTTTTTGTATATTTACCTATCGTTCGCGGGAGATTCTTCAACCGCCTTGTGCTTAATCGGCTTCCACTTGGGCGGACCCATCAGGATGCAGGACCAGTTGGCAAGAATCCAAAGCACCATGAAGATCGGGAAGGCGATAATGCCCTTCCACATCTTTTTGACGTTTTTCTTTTCCAGCGCGCACACAAACGCGGCAAACGCAATCATGCCAATTACGGTACCGACACCGCTGAGCGCCAGCGTGAAAATGAGCTCAATCGCCCACGCGGGATCTTTAAAGACATACAGAAGGATTGAAATTATACTTGTGAAGATCGGAATCGCGCCTAAAATCATAAAATAAACGCTTCCGAAAATGAGCGCCATATCAAAGCCGCCGAAGGTGCGCATTTTGAGAAGATCTTTAAAATAATACTTTTTGCACTGCCACGCGCCGCTGAACCAGCGTCTTCTCTGCCTGAGCGCATCCCACAGGCTTTCGGGCTGTTCGTCATAGGTAATCGCGTCGTCCATCCAGTAAACGCGCTCGCCGTGAAGAATGCACTGCGCGGTGTATTCAAGGTCTTCCGTAATGGAGTAGGTGTCAAATCCCGTTTCCTTCAAAAGCGAAGTCGCAACGGCAAAGCCCGTTCCGTTCAAATGCGCAGACTGCTTAAGCACGCGCCGTCCATGGTTGAACAAGCGGTTCATAAACCAGAAGAAAATGCTGGAGCAGCCGGAAACCCAGTTGTCATACGGGTTTTTGCTGTCGATATAGCCGCGCGCAATGCGCGCTCCGCCCATCAGCGCATCGTTTACCGCCTGCAAATAGCCGGGATCAACAATATTGTCCGCGTCAAAAATCACGAATGCATCGTAGTTTTCTTTTTCCATGATCTGCCTAAACGCACTTTTCAGCGCTTCACCCTTGCACTTCACGGGTACATCCACATTCACAATCTTTGCGCCTGCGCGCTCCGCCGCGCCCGCCGTGTCGTCCGTTGAGTTATTGGGAACGACGATCACGTCAAACAGTTCCTTGGGATAATCCTGTTTCATAAGGCTCTTAACAAGCTGACCGATAACCGCTTCCTCGTTCCGGGCGGCAGCAATGGCGGCAATTCGCTTTTGAGGCTTAACGCGTTTAAAATCGCTTTTGCGCTTTTTAAGACCCACGATCGCGATAAACGCATAAAATAAACCGTATACGCCCATGAGAACGCCAAATACGGCGGAAATCACGTTTAAAATCTGCAAGATAATCACCTCACAAGTGATTATATCTATCCTGCGTAAAAATCACAAGCGCACGAATAAAACAATCGCCCGAAAAAACCGAAATTGGCTTTCCGGGCGATTGAAAAATGCTGTTATTCCTCCGCAATCGCAATCGCGACGTCCGGATAATTGGTAATCACGCCGTCGCAGCCAAGTTTCACAACGCGTCTGACTTCCTTATCCGTGTTCGCCGTCCACGCGTTGACCTTCATGCCGCGTCTGTGCGCGCTTCTGACCGTCATCGTCGTCAGATATCCAACGCCGAAGTAGGGATGAATCGCGCTGCAGCCGAGCTTCTGAGCGAAAGCCGCGGTCTTTTTCTGCTTTCCATAGAGATAGCAGGTGTATACATCTCCATGAAGATCCTTCAAATGCTTCAAAAGCCTCGCGTCAAAGCTGGACACAATGACCTTTTCGACAATGCTGTAGGAAGCTAAAATATCGTAAAACTTATGAAGAATCGCTTCCTCGTCTCTGTCTTTTCCGAATTCCTTGATTTCGATGTTGATAACGTTCATGTCCTTTACAACATCCAGCATCTGTTCAAGGGTAGGCGCGGTCGTTCCTCTGAATTTCTCGTCAAACTTACATCCGAAATCGAGCGCCTGAATCTCTGAAAGCGTCATTTCGCTGATAATGCCGGAGCCATTGCTGGTTCTGTCCACCGTTTCGTCATGGCAGACGATAAAGTATCCGTCCTTAGAATAGTGGATGTCGCACTCAATGCCGTCCGCGTTCATGTCTACTGCCAGCTGAAACGCGGGCAGCGTGTTTTCCGGCGCGTAGCCGGATGCGCCTCTGTGGGCTTGAACCTGAACTTTTCTCATAATCCTCTCTCCTGTTTCAATCTACATTTCAAAGATTTCCACCTTTTCGTTAAGCGCGTCCACTATCTCCCTGTCCGCGCTCTGCGTGCCCTCGCACATAACCGCAGCCGCGCTCGCCGCGATGGACAAACGGCAATAATCCATCTCCTTCATGCCTGCGTCAATGCCGTACGCCAGCGCCGCAGCCATCGCATCGCCCGCGCCGACGGTGCTCTTGGCCTGAATCTTGAGGCCCTTGGCGCGATAGATCGCATTCTTCGTCACAAACACAGCGCCGTTCGCGCCCATCGAAACTGCGACAAACGAAATGCCGTTTTCCGCCATCACGCGCTTTGCGCTTAAGATGATTTTATCAAGGGAATCAAGCGTCTCGCCCAATAGCTCGCCAAGCTCGATCTCATTGGGCTTAATGAGCATCGGCGAAGCCTTCACGCCTTCTTTGAGCGTTTTGCTGTCGGCGTCCAGCACGGTTCTTACGCCGTTTTCCTCAAGCGTCTTAATCCACTGATAGAGCAGATCCGAAGGCGCGCCCGCCGGGATTTTTCCGGCAAAAACGACGATATCGCCCTTTTTCGCGTTTTTCAGAATTCGCCCAATCACTTTATCGAGCGCTTCCGGCTCCACGGGAGAACCAGCTTCATTGATATCCGTGGTCACAAGATTTTTTTCGTCAAACACCTTGATGTTGGTTCGCGTTTCGGCGTTAACAAATACAAAGTCATTATGGATTTTCATTTCATCAAGGCACGCCAAAATATATCTGCCCGTATTTCCGCCGAGAATCCCCATGGCAACAGAATCCCCGCCGAGGCTTTTTATCACCTTGGAAACGTTGATGCCCTTCCCGCCGGGATCGTCTCTGAAGCTTACGATACGGTTGACTTTTCCTGCGGCAAAATTCGGAATTACCACCGTTCTGTCCCGCGCGGGGTTTAAGGTTACGGTATAAATCAAGCATATCACCTTCTCTGCATTCCCCTAACATTATACTAAAAGCGCTCTGCTTTATCAAGGACTTTTCCGGGCGCATCAAAAGAAAATCCCATCTGCGCTTTTCTTTGCGCACAGCCGTTTTCACAATTGACAACCGCGTTATGTATTTGGTATATTTTATCTAAGAAATAACAGAAACGAAAAGGAGATTGACATTCATGAGCAAGCTAAAAATCGGTGTTTTCGGCGCATATCGCGGAATGAGTATGATTCATGTTCTTTTGGAGCATCCCGACGCCACGCTGGTTGCCGTTTGCGACAAATATGCGCCTGCGCTTGAAAAAGCGGGCGCGGCGGCGAAAGAAGCCGGCCTGTCGATTGCGCTTTACGAATCCTTTGATGACTTTTTGGGCCACGATATGGACGCCGTGGTTCTTGCCAATTATGCCAATGAGCACGCGCCCTTCGCCGTAAAGCTTCTGAAATCCGGCAGACACGTTCTTTCCGAGGTTCTCCCCTGCGAAACGCCTGCGCAGGCGGTTGAGCTGATTGAAGCGGTTGAGGAAAGCGGAAAGGTATACGCTTATGCCGAAAATTACTGCTATATGGATCACACCTTTGAAATGTGGCGCCGCTATGAGAAGGGCGAAATCGGAGAGGTTATGTATGCGGAGGGCGAATACATCCACGACTGCGCGGGCATCTGGCCCTCCATCACCTACGGTGAACGCGATCATTGGCGCAACAACATGTATCCCACCTTTTACTGCACCCATTCCTTCGGACCGATTATGACGATCACACAAAAGCGTCCCGTGCGCGTAACCGGCTTTATCACAAACCGAAACGCAACCGTTCCGCCGCTCGGCCTTAAAATGGGCGACTGCGCGGGCATTGAAATGGTGACGCTTGAAAACGGCGCGATTGTGAAAAGCGTGCACGGACACCTAAAACGCGAGCCCGGCTCCATTAACTACGAGGTATACGGCATGAAAGGTTCTATGGAGTCGCAGCGTTTCATGCCCTCCTACACCCCCGAGGGACAGGAAGCGGAAATTCAGGTTTACAAAGAGGGCAAAAAGGTATGCGAAGGCGCAAACGAACGCTATGTGCCCGGAAAGGTCGTCGAAAACAGCCTTGCGCACAAGTACGCCACGCACGGCGGAGCGGATTTCTATCCCACGCATTTTTTCATTGAAAAGATATTAGGCCGCCCGGACGGAGAACACTATTCCATCGACGTATACGCCGCCGTCGACATGGGTCTTGTCGGCATTCTTGCCTATCGCTCCTGCCTGAACCATAACCAACCCATGGAAATCCCGAATCTTCGAAATAAGGAAGAACGCGATCTTTGGCGAAATGACAACGCCTGCACCAATCCCGCAGTCGCAGGGGAAAATCTTCTGCCCTGCCATCCCGACGGCAACATCGAGTACGAAGACGAGGTCTTCGAAAAGGTTCGAAATATGTGGCTGGAAGGCAAATAAACCAAGCGCCTATAAAAAGGCTCCCGTTTCCTGATGAACGGGAGCCTTTTTTCACGCCTCTATGCAGTCATAGATCAGTTTTTGAGCGGTTCTGACGTCCACGCCCGCCTTTTCGGCATAGGCGCACACATCGTCATTCTCAAGCTTTTCTTTTCTGATTCCGTATCCTTCGGCAATCACGCGCCTTACGTCGCCCAAGGGCGTATGGATGACTTCAATCCGCCTTTCAAGCGCGTACGCCTTCATTTCCTGCTTTCGGACGCCGAAGGTTGAAGTATGAAGCAAAATAAGATTGGCAAGTTTGTCCGCTTCGGAAGGCCTGCAGATCACGCGAATTTCATAGCCGGGTCTGCCCTTTTTCATCTGAACGGGAATGGTGTAAAATTCCATTGCGCCCGATTTCATGATGACGTCGCGGGCAAAACCGATGGCTTCTCCCGTCATATCATCGACATTGCAGGACAAAACAACGATATCCCGATTCGGTGCGCCGTGCGCCATGTCCATGCTACATTCCCTCCGCTTTACTGTAATAAAATGTGTCTATGCTGTCCCGGACGATTCTTTCGTAATCATTGTCCGGATTCAGCCACGCCTGCGCTTCCCGGGCTGAAAACGCAACCGGCATGCGATGATGAATAAACTGTATGCCGGGCGCGGCGTCCTTTGTCAAAATCACAAACTCGTGTCCGCTTTCATACGCCTTCGGACGATAAAGTCCGGCAAGAAAGAGAAAATTGTCCTCGGTCGAGAGCGCGTATTTCGTCTTTGCTTTTCCGTTTTTCTCCCATTCATAGTAACCGTTTGCGTAAATGAGCGCTCTTCGAAACTGAACAAGGTCGCGAAACATCGGCTTTTGATGCGCGCTTTCGCTTCTTGCATTGATTAACAGCCCTCCGTCTCCGCCGGTAAATCCCCACTGCATTACAAACGGGCGCGAAACGAGTTTTTTGTTTAAACAAACGACAAGCGCATTGTCACCCGGAAAGACCTCGCCGGTTTTAAACTGCGCCTTTTCCCTATCTTCTCTTCGGTTGAGCTCGTCAATTAACTGCCTGAGCTGCTCATCCGAATCCTCCGAGGCAATATAATATCTACCGCACATGTTTTTCCGCCTCCGCCATTACTTTAACAAACAACGCCGCCCCGTGTCAAGCAAATCATAAAAAGATGCGTTTTGCGCCCTTTATACGCGCTGCGTTTCCCTTCGGATGGATATAAGCATATGATCGGCAAAGCGGATAAGCGCCTCCCCTGAAGCATGCATATCGCCCTCCGACTGGTAGGCATTAAGCGCTTCCAGAATGATTTCATGATATTCTTCTTTTACGTTTTTAAGCGCCCACTCGCCGCCGTCCTTTTTGGAAAGAATCGCCCCGTCCTTCACATACGCAAGCACGCGGCACAGAGAAAGCGTTACGTACATGGGCTGATCCAATATATCACAGCGCGCATTCTCAATATCGTACATAAGCGCGTCCAGATAATCTTCGTGAGAAACCCTTGAAAACACGCAGTCCTTATCTTCTCCAAAAAGCGTCCTTCCGTAAACATTCATAATTCTGACATGCGCAGCCAGATCCCGGTCCTTGCCCGTCAAGCGCAATAAAGTTCCGTCGGGATCGTTTTTGTAGCTTTCAAGATGCGCGTTTGAAAAATGCATGTCATACGGCGCAGGATGACAAAACGCCATCATATCCCGCTTTAAAACAACGCTCATTTCTATGCCCTTCGTCGGCGCGTTTTCGTTAAGCCTCATCACCTTATCAAGATACGTCCGCTTTTCAGCCATTGTAAGCGGACGGTATACAGCCACCAGCAGATCAACGTCGCTTTTCTTTTCATGAAAGCAGCCCATGCATAAAGAGCCATGCAGGTAGATACCGGCAAGGTTGTCATCAAGCGCATCTTTCGTTTCGCGCACAAATAAATCAAGAAACGCATCAATTTTCATTTTCTCACCCATCCGCCACATAATAAATAAGCTGTCTCGTTTTCGTCGAGACAGCTTATTGAGTGTTTTAGATTATTCAGCGGCAAGAACAACGCTGGTGATGTGGGGATTGACGCCCTCGTACCAGTAGAGGAAGCCTTCCATATCGATCACGTCGCCGATCTTGAGCGCCTTAACGGCCTCGTAAACCTCGGTGCCTGCGCCGGTTAAGTAGCTCTCGACGGTGAAGGTGTAGGTAGCGCCGTTTACGGAAACGTTGAAGTACAGATCGTTGCCTTCGCTGCCGGAGCCGTCCCAATTGTAGAGGAACGCTACGTCGTTGCCCTCGGCGTCCTTGCCGGCGGCTTCAACGGTCATGCCCTTGAAAGCAACAAACTGGTTCTGGTAGTTAACGAGCTCTTCGCTTCCGAGAAGCGCGGTCACGTCCTTCGCTTCGGCGATGAACTTGTCGAGGATTTCGAAGGTCGCGTCAACGATCTCAACCTCGCCCGCCCACTCAGCCTTGTAGCCGGTTACGCGGATCTTGGTGCCGGGGGTGAGAAGCTCCCACTCCTCATAGGAGCAAGGCATGTTGTACAGGAAGTAAGCGCCTTCTTCATTCTGGGTGTAGAAGGTGGCGTTGCCTACGCCGTTGTTCTCCCACCAGCCCTGCTTGGCCTGGATGTAGGTCTCAACGGTAATCTCGGCGTCGAGCTCGGCGGCTACGAAATCCTGATAGGACATAACGCCTTCAGCGAGTACGGGGCAGGCAAATACCATTGCCAGAACAAGGGCGAGGATAACGTGAGAAATCTTCTTCATGATGTTTTCTCCTTTTTTCTCGTTTGTCGGGATACATCTTAATTATACATGAAATTCTGTGAAGTTCAAGTATCTTATGTTTATTTTGCTTTTCTTTTCGATTGTAGGAAGTTAATTCCTGCATAAGAAGCGATGCCCACCCACACAAGCGCGATTCCGGAAAGGAGCATCACGCTCGTCTTCGGGAGCGGGCCCTTATTCATATCCAGATGATACATGGCGATCATTTCATCGTACAGCGCGGGGATGGTTTCCTCGTTTACGGCGACCTTATTACGCTTAACGTTTTTCAGCACCGTTTCAATCAGCTGTCCCGCCGCGTTTCTGAGGACTGCGGAGCCGTTGAAAACCGGCGTTACAAACACATGATCAAGATTGTCAAGCAAGATCTTCGCCGCGTTGATTTTTACGTCGTAGTAATAATCGTTGTCCTCGCCCGCTCTTGAAAGATAATCCTTGTATTCCGCGCTTTCCTGAACACTTAAAGTAACCGGGACATAGCCTTCAGTGGTGGAATAAGACATCTGTACCTCGTTGGTCAGAAGGTACTGCGTAAAAAGCCACGACGCCAGAACCTCATTCGGATCGTCCTTATTGAAGATACAAAGCGACGGTCCCTGAGAAATCATGAAGGGATTTTCCGGGTCGATCTGAGGAATCGGATAGACAACCGTTTCAAACTCCACAAAATCCTCCGGCGGAATGTCGGATAAAGGCGCATAGCTTCCCATCCACGTCGCGCCTGCGGTGGAGTCGATGGCAAACACGCATCGGCCTGCGTTTAGGTGGTTTGCGGGATAGGAATCTCTTGTGAAGGTCGAGAACGCGCCTTTTCTGATATGATCGGCAAGCTCCAAAAGGATATCGCGCGTCGTATCATTAAACAGATAAATTCCGCCGTTTGCGTCCGAATACGGAGCGTCCATCTGCTTAAGCAGCTGAATCATCATATTGTCGGTGGATTTGTAGATGAACGGAATCATGGCCTTTTTGCCGTTTAACACATACAGCCCGTTTTCATCCTTTTTGGCTGCAGCCTCCGAAACCTCCCACACAAAATCCCATGTGAGCTTCTCGGGAAGCGTATAGCCCAATTTCTCCACCAGCGTTTTGTTGATATATAACGCCTCGGTAGAACGCATGAAGGGAAGCGCATAATAGTATCCGTCGATCATGCATTCGGAAAGAAACTTGGGTACGATTTCCTCCGCCTTCGGCGCGTCAAAGCGAACCTCGCTGCCGCCCAAGCCGTATTTTTTGTTTGTAATCAATTCATCCAGCCTTACCACGCAGTTATCCTGCGCCATATAGGATGCGATGTGATCGGGATAGGTGATGCATACGTTGGGCGTGGAATCGGTTTGGATGTTGTTAAGCACGTCCGAATAGATCTTTCCGTAGTCGTTGTAGTTTATCAATTCTACCTTGATATTCGGATACAGCTTTTCAAAATCCGCGATGGCTTTTTCGTAAATCATCCTCTGCGTCAGATTGGTGTCGTTTTTCGCCCAGAAGGAAATTTCATACGTCTGTCTTTCGTCAAACGTTTCGGGCGCGACAAACGGCGCTTTTTCGTTCACGCCGTGGCAGCCGGTCAATAAAACCGCCAAAGAAACGAGCATCATGAGAAAACTCAAATACCTTTTCATCCCTTGATGCCTCCTCTCGAAACGCCTTCCATAATGCGCTTATGGAATACGAGAAACAACACAATCAGCGGCACCGAAACCACAACGACCGCCGCCATCATCGCGGGAATGTTTTCGCGGCCAAAGCCCTCTTCCCTGATTTTCTGAATGCCGTTAGAAACGAGGTAATAATTCTCGTCCGTTGTAATCAGGCGCGGCCACACATAGGAATTCCAGCACTCGATGATCTTCAGAATCACAATCGTAATAATGGTGGGCCTGCTGATGGGCATCATCACGCGGCGAAGGTATTTTAAATCGCTCGTGCCGTCCACCTTTGCCGCATAATACAATTGATCCGGAATCTGCGCAAAGTTTTCGCGCAGAAGATAAATATAAAATACGCTCGTAACGGACGGAAGAACGAGGCCGGAAAACGTATTGTCGAGCCCCAGCTTTTTGATTGTGACATAGTTTGTGATGATCACCAGCTCATAGGGAATCATCATAAGGGCGAGAAACAGCGTAAACATAAGGTTTTTGCCCCTGAAATTTAAGCGCGCGAAGGCAAAAGCCGAAAGCACGGTCACAACCAGCATGAGGAAGGTGGTTAAGAAGGTATAGATCAAAGTATTCAGAAAATACCTTCCGAGCTTTACTGCGGTAAAGGCAAACCTGTAGTTTTCAAATGTGGGCGCGAGGGTGAAAAATTTCGGGATATCCTCCGCGTTGTACGCGCCGTAGCTCTTAATTGAAGTCAAAATCATCCAGTAAAACGGGAAAAGAACGATGAGCGCCCAAATGATGAGGCCGAAATACACGCCTGTTTTAAAAAGCGCGTTTGACATATGGCCGTTTTTGTTTATTTTCATCTCAATCCCTCCCCCATTAATAGTGCACGTGCTTGCGGCTGACAAGAAGGTTGATAACGGTGATGGTTAGAACAATCACAAACAGTATAATCGCGGCTGCCGAAGCGTAGGAAGGATATCCGCCGCCCTCCGTATACAGAACGTCGTATACATAGCCGACGATTGTGTTCATCTCCGCCGCATTGAGGTTCGTTCCGAACAGCGCGACCGCATCGGAATACGCCTTGAACGCGCCGATAAAGCCGGTGATCACCAGATAAAAGATCATGGGCGAAATCATGGGCAGCGTGATTTTTCTGAAGGTTCTGCCCCTGCTCGTTCCGTCCATCTTCGCAGCCTTGTAATAATCCTCGTTTACGGAAGCCAGCGCGCCGGTCAGAATCAGAATCTTAAACGGCATGACGACCCAGATGGTGTAAATGCACATCACCAGCATCTTCGCCCAATACGGGCCCGTGATAAAATCAACCGACTCGCCGCCGAACCAATTGATCAGAACGTTCACAAGGCCTTCCGAAACGGGCGTTCTCTTAAACAGGATCATAAATACCAAGCCAACCGCCAGGGTATTTGTGACGTAAGGCAGAAAATACAGCGTCTGAAAAAGGGAGCGGACGACTTTGATGCTGCTTAATCCCAAAGAAATCAGAAGCGCGATACCGGTAGAAAGCGGCACGGTGATAATCACCAGAATGAAGGTATTTCTGACCGCGCGCATGAAAAACGGATCGCGCAGAACAAAACGGTAATTGTCCCAGCCGTAGCCCGTAAAGGACTGAGAGGCGAAATTGAATTCCTCTTCAAACGAATAGATGAATACGTCAATCAGCGGATATACCATAAACACGCCCAAAAACAGCATGGCGGGCAAAAGGTACAGCCAGCCCTTTAGATCTCTTTTCTCCATCATGCGAATCGTTCCCCCTTACGCTTCCTCGTAGTACACGCGCTCACTCGTTTCGCGGTTGAAGATTTCGGTTTTGGGGCTTCTTAAGCGGAAGCGGACGACGCCGTCTTTCGGCTCGACCTTTACATCCGCGCCGATAATGGCGCGAAGCGCCTTTCGCTCGGAGAATTTGCTCGTGAAAACAACGCTTGTGTCGCGGCCCATAACCTCAAGCGCCTTGAAAGCACAGGAAAGCGGGCCTTCGGGATCAGGAATAAACGCCTCGGGACGCACCGCGACGTAGACCTTCTGATCGTTTACGTTCCTGACGTTCAGAACAGCTTCGTTTCCGATATACAGTTTTCCGTCCTTGACTTCGCCCTCAAAGGTATTGATCTGGGGCGTTCCAAGGAATTCCGCGACGAACAGATTCTTAGGATCGTCGTACACTTCCTGCGGCGCGCCGATTTGCTGAATCACGCCATCCTTCATCACGATGATCTGATCGGAAATGGACATGGCTTCCTCCTGATCGTGGGTGACAAAGATGGTGGTGATGCCGGTTTCCTTCTGGATGCGGCTGATTTCCTCGCGGGTCTGCAGGCGCAGTCTCGCGTCGAGGTTTGAAAGCGGCTCGTCCAGAAGAAGCAGGCGCGGCATTTTGACAAGCGCGCGAGCGATGGCGACGCGCTGCTGCTGGCCGCCGGACAGCTCCTTGGGCTTTCTGTTTAAAAGCATTTCGATCTGAACAAGCTTCGCCGCTTCCATCGCTCTTTTCATCATCTGATCGCGCGAAAGCTTTTCCTCGCCCTTCAGATTCTCAAGCGGGAAAAGGATGTTTTCGATAACCGTCAGATGCGGATACAGCGCGTAATTCTGGAAAACAAGCCCGATGCCTCTTTTTTCCGGCTGAAGATCGGTCACGTCTTCATCGCCAAAGTAGATTTTTCCGCTTGTAGGCGCAAGAAGGCCGGACAAAAGATTGAGCGCAGTGCTCTTTCCGCAGCCGGACGGGCCTAAAAGACCAATCAGTTTTCCGTCAGGGATCTCGATATTAAAGTTGTTGACGGCGGTCACGCCCGGATCCTTCCTGGTTCTGCCGGGGAATTTCTTAGTGAGATTTTCAAGTACAACCTTCATAGTTATCCCTTCCTTAAAGCGCAAACGCGCGAAATTCTCATTAACCGCTTATAGTATAACACCTTCCTGTAAAGACTTCTGTATGCAGGATAAAATTCGAACAGGATTTTCAATAATTCTTCTTGTTATTGAGCGGTTTTCGGGAGTATAATATTCCCATCATGGGAGGAACGCGCATGAAAGAAAAAATCGGCGTCATTGACGTAGGCGGCGGTCTGCGCGGCGCATTTAATGCAGGCGCGCTGGAATACTGCGCCAAGAACGGGATCGAGTTTGATCTGTGCATCGGTATTTCCGCTGGCAGCGCTAATCTTACAAGCTTTTTATCGCGCCAGACGGGCAGAAACCATATTTTCTACATGGATTACGTTCACAGACATCAGTATATGAGTTTTCGAAATTTTCTCAAAACCGGCTCCTACATCGGCTTTGATTACGTCTATTCCACTTTGAGCGGAACAGACGGCGAAAATCCGCTCGATTACGAAGCAATCAAAAACAATCCTTCGGAATTCATCGTCATCGCAACCGACGGCAGAACAGGAAAGCCCATCTATTTTACCAAAGACGATATGTCCTTAAACAATTACGATATCTGTAAAGCCTCCTGCTCTATCCCGGTTGTCTGCAAGCCCTATTTTATAAACGGCGTTCCCTGCTTCGACGGCGCGCTTTCCGATCCGGTTCCGATTGAGAAGGCGTTTGAAGCAGGCTGCGATAAGGTTGTTTTGCTTTTAACGCTTCCGGAAGGTCTGATCCGAAAGCCCGGCAAGGATGTAAAAATCGCCAAAATCCTCAAGCGCACCTACCCGAATGCGGCGAAAGAGCTTGAAACCCGCTTCGAAAAGTATAATCTGGGCGTGATGAAAGCGCAGAAGTACGCAAAGGACGGAAAGGTTCTCATCATCTCGCCCGACGACACCTGCGGCGTTTCGACGCTTTCCAAGAATAAAGAAGGCATTCAAAGGCTGTACGACAAGGGATTTTCAGAGGGCAGAAAAATCATGGAATTTCTGCGATAAATCAAGGGGGCTGCTGCAGATTCTTTTGCTTCTGCAACAGCCCCTTCTTGCATAAAAAATCTACCCCTCAAATAGGAGGATAGATTTTTCGTCTGCTGTCACTTTTCTTCAATACCGCTTCGGCTGATAGCGGATATCATTGACCGAATACACGGTCATAAACGCTTTGGGGTCAGTCTTTTTCATAAACTCCATCAGCATTCTGTATTCCTGCTTATCGACAATCGCGATAATCTCCGTGCGCTTTTTCCTTGTGTACGCGCCGATCCCCTCGTAAAGGGTCGCGCCGCTGTGGATTTCATGAAGAATGTAATGAAGAATTTTCTCATACTCGTCAGACACAATGCATACGCGGCGCTTAAGGTTTAGACCGAAAATAAAGTGATCGACAATCATGCCGCCGAAAAAAGTGCCGATGACCGATAAAACAACCGTCGCCTTGTCAAAGCACAGGGCCGAGGAAAGCGCAACCAGCATGCCCGAAAGCGACATCGCCTTTCCAAGCTCGATATTGAGATATTTGTTCATAATTTTTGCCACGATATCAAGGCCGCCCGAGGACGCGTTGACTGAGAAAAGAAGCGCAAGGCCGCTTCCGACAACCAGAATATAGCCAAGCACGTCCAGAATCGGCTCGTTCGTAATGGACGTAAGGTTCGGAAATATCAATTCAAATACGCGCATGATGGCGGGCATCAGGATAGACGCATACACTGTCTTCGCTCCGAATTCGGGCCCGATCAGAAGAAAACCGATCAGAAGCAAGACGACATTTAAAACAAGCGTAATCGCCGAAACAGGCAGCGGAACAAAGTTTCCGATTACCATGGCAAGCGCCGACGCACTTCCGACGGTCACATGGCTGGGCAGCATGAAAAAGAAAACCGCTGCCGCAATAATTGCCGTTCCTATGGTGATGATTCCGTATTCCTTAATCGCTCTTTTGTTCATATCGGCACCCTCGTCTACTTATGTCGTCAACAAGTATAGCACACACCGGCGTTTATCTTCAAGAAGGAGAAATGCTTTTTATCCCTCATTTTAAAAAGAATCTCCGCCCGCAAAATGCGTCTTCCTTTTGAATTAGCGCAATGCGGGCGGATGGATATCCGCAATCTTTCAGCTATTTTGTTTTGCTCGCCTTTTTCATGAGCACGTAATACATCAGATAAAATACGACAATATACGCAAAGAAAAGCGCTACCACCAGAATCGGGTACAGTATTTTGCTTCCGTTCACGAGGTTGTACACAATATCATACGGCGTTCCGTCGCCCCTCATCAGGAACATGTAATTGTAGTCAATAATGATGTTGGCAATATACGCGGCAACGCAGAATCCCATTACGATGGCAAACGAAATCCAGATATTCCTACGCTTCATGCTGGAAAGACCGGCAATGATGATGTAGAGGGATGCAAAGCCCGAAATGGTATGCGTGATTCCGGAAAGAACGTTGTTGTAGGAAATGACCGGATAGCACGCATAATTCTGCCCGGCGCAGTATGTTCCGAAGATCGCGCCAAGCATTCCGAACATCGCTACGAAATCCAAAGACGCTTCCTTCATTCTCCCTCTGGCAAATGCCGCGAGCGGAACAGTAATCATCTGAATGTCGCAAAGAAACAGCGGAAGCGAGGTCGTCCATCCCATAGGATCGTTGTTGAAAAAGCAAGGCGCGACAATTTCGACAAGCTTGAAAAACAACACCAGCACCGCAGAAACCTGCAAAGCCAGATTTCTGCGTTCAGGCGCCTTTTTCCTGTTTTTGCATCCCAGAATAACAGCCGCCGCAATCATGACGACCATAAGACTTGAAACAAAGGTCAGATGCTGCCACGACATGTATCCTTCCGGCTCTCTCACATATCCGCCGATTCCCCAGAAATCCTTCACAAAATTCATCCTTCGTACACTCCATTCAACGTTGCATACCTATCATTATACCCGAAATTAGACTTTTGTACAGTCTTTATATTAAAAATTATATACCGGCAATATGCTATACAATCTGTACCGCTTCGGTTTTAAGGCGCGCAGAGAGCTTTTTATGCACGATCATATAGCACACAAAATGCGCGCTTGCCGTCAGAATCCAGCTGATGGGATAAGAAACGTACAAAACCCAAGGCTGTTTGCCGGTGGCAGCGAAAACGGTCAGAATCCAGACAATTCTGAAGGCGCAGGCGCCCAGAAGCGATACTATCATGGGAACGATGGATTTACCCATGCCGCGAAGCGAGCCGACCAGCATATCCATCACGCCGCAGAATACATACGGCTGAGCGACATATTTCATTCGTACAAGCCCTGCATTGATTACCTCGCGGTCCTTGTTGTAAATGGAGATCAGAAATTCGCCGAACCGATAAGCCAGCTGTCCGCCGAGAACGCCGATTACGCACACATACACAAAACAGATAAACGTGATTTTGTGAATGCGTTCGGGCTTTCTTGCGCCTACATTCTGACCTATGAAGGTAAGGGAGGCCTGATAAAGCGTATTCATGCCGGCATAAATGAAGCCTTCAATATTACCGGCAACAGAGTTGCCCGCAATACCCGCCGGTCCGAAGCCATTGATGGAGGACTGAATAAGAACGTTTGAAATCGAGAACAGCATGCCCTGAAAGCCTGCGGGAAGACCGGTTTTTGCAAGTTCCCACAGCCGTTTCGGATACACCTTGAGCTTTTTAAGATTCAGGTTGACTGCGCCTTCGGTCTTGATAAGGCACCAAACAATCATAACCGCCGATATTGCCTGGGATGCGATGGTAGCGATGGCAACGCCCGCAACGTCCAGATGGAACACAATGACCAGAATCAGATTCAAAACGACGTTTACCATGCCGCTGATCGTTAAGATATACAAGGGTCTTTTGGTGTCGCCGATGGCGCGCAGAACCGCGGAGCCAAAGTTATACAGCATATTGAAAGGCATGCCGATAAAATAAATGCGCATGTACAGGGACGCGCCGTCAATAACGTCCATGTCCGCGTTCATCAAAAGAAGCAAGGGTCTGGCAAACAAAACGCCGATGAAAAGAAGGATAAAGCCGAAAATGACGCTGATGGTAATAGAGGTGTGAACGGTTTCCTGAACGGCTTTAAATTCGCGCTTTCCGAGATACTGAGCTACAACAATGCTCGTGCCGACGGACAGGCCGATAAAAAGGTTGACGATAAGGTTGATCATGGAGCCCGTCGAACCAACCGCAGCAAGCGCAACCGTGCCGTTTTGAGCAAACTTTCCTACGACAACATTGTCCGCCGCATTATACAGAAGCTGCAAAAAGCTTGAAAGCATCAAAGGAAGCGTGAAGCGCGCAATCTTCCCCCAAAGCGGGCCTTCCGTCATATTGATTTCATAACGTCTGCTTTTCATTTGTCGCCCGTCCTCCCTGTGTTCTTTTCATCCATTATATACTCATACGGCGATAATTTCAATCGAAATCCTCGTAACTTGCAAAAGAATTCACATAAAAACACAGCGCATCCTAAGACGCGCTGTGTGAAAGAAATTCTCTTTTTAAATTAGTCGGCGAGGATCTTGATAACAACGCCGGAACCAACGGTACGGCCGCCCTCACGGATAGCGAAGCGGAGTCCCTCTTCGCAGGCGATGGGGGTGATCAGGTTGATTTCCATGTCGATGTTGTCGCCGGGCATTACCATTTCAACGCCTTCGGGCAGCTTGATGTTGCCGGTTACGTCGGTGGTTCTGAAGTAGAACTGCGGACGATAGCCATTGAAGAAGGGAGTATGACGGCCGCCTTCTTCCTTGGTCAGAACGTATACCTGACCCATGAAGTGGGTGTGGGGCTGGATGCTGCCGGGCTTGGAAAGTACCTGGCCGCGCTCGATCTCCGTGCGCTGTACGCCGCGAAGAAGTACGCCGATGTTGTCGCCCGCCTCGGCATAGTCGAGGAGCTTGCGGAACATTTCAACGCCCGTTACGACGGTGGTGCGCTTTTCTTCGGTCAGACCTACGATCTCAACCTGATCGCCCATCTTTACTACGCCGCGCTCTACACGACCGGTGGCTACGGTGCCGCGTCCGGTGATGGAGAATACGTCTTCTACAGGCATAAGGAAGGGCTTGTCGGTCGCGCGCTCGGGATCCGGGATGTAGCTGTCAACAGCGTCCATCAGTTCGAAGATGCACTTGCACTCGGGCAGCTCTTTGGCGTTGCCGCCGTTGGTCAGAGCTTCGAGAGCCAGAAGAGCAGAGCCCTTTACTACGGGGATGTCATCGCCCGGGAACTCGTACTCGGAGAGCAGTTCGCGGATTTCCATCTCAACCAGGTCGAGAAGCTCTTCGTCGTCAACTTGGTCAGTCTTGTTCATGAATACGATGATGTAGGGTACGCCTACCTGACGGGCGAGCAGGATGTGCTCACGGGTCTGGGGCATGGGGCCGTCGGCAGAAGATACTACCAGGATCGCGCCGTCCATCTGCGCTGCGCCGGTGATCATGTTC
>JAFWZN010000088.1 GCA_017522345.1 Clostridia bacterium
CACGCGCAGAAATACAGCGCGCGATAATCCATCCGCATGCTCGATCCCGCCGTCCGAAGACGGCGGGTCAAGTCATCAAAAAAGTGCATTTTTTGATGAGAGGGGCCGATCCCCTGAAATTCTTCGGAATTTCCGGGCGGGGATCGGAAAGGGGAAGCGTTTTCAGTCGCTGCGCTTTGTGAAAACGCGCGATTTTAAGTACATGCCGCCAAAATCGATTGAAAATGGAGAGGGAGTGCGCTCCCTCTCCATGCCTCACCCAGAGGTTTGTTGATGGTCTGTCCCGCCGTCCGAAGACGGCGGGCTTTTTTGCGCCTTTTTTACAGACTACGGTCTGTTTTAACCCATCATACAAATTCCAGCATACCCATCACAGAAAACAGCCTGTGCGCCGGTCCAATCTCCGCTTCACAAAAGAATCATCCCAACTTATTGAATATACCCTCATTCCCATGGCAGGGGACGGGTTTCCTATCCCGCAAGATTGATCCAAACACACGCATAATGCCTTGGGAACGGCGCGCATGCTGTACCCACATTCATTACAGACTTTAGTCTTTTTATAATCCGCCTTCCGCAAATAATCAAAAACCTAATAAAGACCGTGGTCTGTTATGCGCAGCACACATACACTAACAGATCACAGTCTCTTTTCTACAACCCGAAGTATTTTAGAATCACTTCCGCCGTCTCTTCGGCGGCCAGAAGCGTATTGTCGATTTTGAGGTAGTTCTTATACGGAATCTCATTTTCAAGGCTGTTCAGACGATACTTTTTCATGCTTCTCATTAGCTCGCCCTCCGACCATTCGATGTTTCGCTTGGTGGGCTTTTCATTCAGGCGATGCTCGGTTTTGTTTCTCCTAAGCCGCTCCTCCACGTCCGCCTGAAGCTCGATAACATACGTTTCGGCGCCCGCCGCTTCAAACTTTTTGATAAGCTGATCCACATAATCCCAGTCCGCCTGCTGATCGAACGCCCACACAAAGGTGAAAATCAGCCCCGGAAGGTCGCTTTGGATCACCTCGTCAAAAATCTGCTGTCTGAGTGCGTGCACAAGTCGTTTTCCGGCTTCCGTTCCATAGGAAAAGAACTTCGATACCAGCTCAATCGTCATGTGATTGTGAAAAAGCTTTAGCCCTGTTTTCTTTGCGACCTCCTCGCCCACCGTCATTTTTCCGACGGCCTGCGGACCCGTTATCAGCATGAATTTCATATCTTTTTACAGGCTTCTTTGCATCTTCACGCATCTACCAAGAATCTGTATTTCCGCCCACATGACGGTTTCGCTCGTAAATTCTCTGTCGTAGGACTGCAGAAGAAGCTTTGACCCTTCCATTTTCTTAATTTTTCTAACAACGCGCCTGCCCTTCATAAAAATCAGCATAAACGCGTCGTCCACAGGGGTTTTGTCGGGAACAACCAAGAGTAAATCGCCCGCATGCACGCGAAATCCGGAAAGGGAGTTGTCCGGCACACGGAACATAAGCACCTTATCCGGCGCGCCGCCTTCGATTTTTCCGCCGACGATCGGAAACAAAACATGATCAATGGCGAGCCCTTTTTCGTCGATCACAGGCACGCGCTTGACCACGCCGCCCAGCGCGTCAAGCCATGCGTCGTTCGCCTCCGTGCGCTCCTCGACCTCCTTCTTCGTAGGCTTGGGCTTATCCTCCTCCACGGGGATGATGTAGGGCGTGGGTCTCGGGCGGAGCTTGACCTCGGGTTCCGCCGCGACGTCCAGTTCAGTCGTGAAATTCTCCGTCGCGCCCAGCGCCTTTAAAATGCGTCTGGCCTGATCGTCGGAGGGAATACGCCGTCCGCTTTCCACTTCCTTGATAAAATTTTCCGCATTGCCGGTCTTCTTGGCAAGCTGTTTTTCCGTCATGCCGCACTTTAAGCGCGCAGCGCGTATGGTATCGCCCATTCTGCTCATAAGGCAAAGCCTCCAAATCCAATTTACACCATATAATATTACCCGTAAGCCCTCAATTTGTCAACACGCGTATTTTTCACGGAAAAACGCTTGACAACGGGAGGTATCTTTCCTATAATCATTTTAACGCTGTGAAGGATTGAGTAGCGCAAACGCTTTCTCGCCAAAGAGAGCCGGGCAAGGTGAAAGCCGGCGCGGGAAAAATGCGCGAATATGGATTCTGAGCTTTGTGCGTGAGCGTGAACGTGAGCGCATGACGGCAGGCCCCGTTACAGGCACCGCCGATGGTTTTGTCGGCATGAGGCGCGCTTTTTTCGCGCGTGAAGCAGGGTGGTACCGCGCATAAAAATTTTGCGCCCCTCGCAAAGACGCGAGGGGCGTTTTTGTTTGTGTAACCGCAATTATCTTCTCATAAAGGAGTGTTTTCCCATGGACAAGCCGAAATTCTATATCACAACCCCCATTTACTATCCCTCCGGCAACATGCACATCGGCCACACCTACACCACCGTAGCCGCCGATACCATGACCCGCTTTAAGAAAATGACCGGCTATGACGCGTATTTTCTGACCGGCACCGACGAGCACGGCCAGAAGATCGAATTGAAGGCCAAGGAAGCCGGCGTAACCCCCAAGCAGTTCGTCGACAAGATCATTGCCGAAACCAAGGATCTGTGGAAGCTCATGAACATCGAATACGATGACTTCATCCGTACTACCGACGAGAGGCACGAAAAGGTCGTTCAGAAGATTTTCAAAAAATTCTACGAGCAGGGCGATATCTATAAGAGCGAATACGAGGGCATGTACTGCACGCCCTGCGAGTCCTTCTGGACGCCCAGCCAGCTGAAGGACGGCTGCTGCCCCGACTGCGGAAGGCCCTGCGAAAAGACCCGTGAGGAAAGCTATTTCTTCCGCATGAGCAAATATCAGGACTGGCTGATCGACTATATCGAGACCCATCCCGATTTTATCCAGCCGCAGTCCCGCGCCAATGAAATGCTCAACAACTTCCTGCGTCCCGGTCTTCAGGATTTGTGCGTAAGCCGCACCTCCTTCAAGTGGGGCGTTCCCGTCGATTTCGATCCCGACCACGTCGTATACGTATGGATCGACGCGCTGTCCAACTACATTTCCGCCCTCGGTTATGCGTCCGAAAACCCCGAGCTTTTCAACAAGTACTGGCCGGCGGATGTACACCTTGTCGGAAAGGAAATCGTCCGCTTCCACACGATCTATTGGCCCATCATGCTCCACGCGCTGGGACTTCCCCTGCCCAAGCAGGTCTTCGGCCACGGCTGGCTCCTGTTCGGCGGCGATAAGATGTCTAAATCCAAGGGCAATATCGAATACCCCGCCCCCATCGTCAGCCGCTACGGCGTAGACACGCTCCGCTATTACCTCATGCGCGAAATGCCCTTCGGCGCGGACGGCAACTACACCAACGAGGCCATGCTCACGAGAATGAATTCCGACCTCGTAAACGACCTGGGCAACTTGGTCAGCCGTACCGTCGCCATGATCGAGAAATACTTCGGCGGCGTTGTTCCGGCCCCGAACGCCGAGGAAGAGCCCGACAAGGCGCTTCGTGAGCGCTTTGAGGCCCTCCCCGAGATCGTTGAAAAGCAGATGAACGCGCTTCAGTTCTCCGTCGCGCTTTCCGAAATCTGGAAGCTGATCGGCGACTGCAACCGCTATATCGACATCACCCAGCCCTGGATTCTGTGCAAGAGCGAGGAAACCATGCCCCGCCTTCAGACGGTTATGTACTATCTGGCCGAGTGCATTCGCGCAATCGCCGTGTACATCACCCCCACCATGCCCTCTACGCCCGCCAAGATTTACGAGCAGCTGGGTCTTACCGACGAAAGCCTCATGACCTGGGATTCTGTCAAGACCTTCGGCGGCCTCAAGGCCGGAACCGTCGTCAAGAAGGGCGCCGCCCTCTTCCCCCGCGTGGACGTTAAAAAGGAGCTTGAAATCCTGAATCCCCCGGCAAAGGAAGAAGAAAAGAAGCCCGAGCCCAAGAAGGAAGAGAAGAAGGCCAAGGCCGAGGAAAAGAAGGAAGAGCCCAAGTCTGATGACGGATACGTCACCATCGACGAGTTCTTCAAGACCAAATTGATCACCGCCCGCGTCATCGCCTGCGAAAAGGTTGAAAAGAGCGATAAGCTTTTAAAGAGCACCCTCGATATCGGAAATGGTGAAACCCGCACCGTTCTCTCCGGCATCGCCCAGTGGTATTCCCCGGACGAAATGCCCGGAAAGACGGTCGTCCTCGTCAAGAACCTGCCCCCGCGCAAGATGCGCGGCATCATGTCCGAAGGCATGCTGCTTTGCGCCTCGGATAACGAAGGCAACTTAAAGCTCCTGACCGTAGACGGCGGCGAATTCGCCCCCGGAAGCGAAATCGGCTAATACTCCGCCTTTATGTGTCGTTGACGGCATAATCGCAAAATAACCTGATCAGGTAAATCCTGCACTTTCTCCACAAAAGCGTCTATGCATCTGCAGAGGCGCTTTTTTGTACTAAAACGATGCATCGCCAGTTAAAGGCAATTGCGCAAAGGAATCTTTGTACCATCTTAATATCCACACGCACATGCTCATACAATTTTTACAGCATCCGTGCAATAATATGAATAATACAAAAAAATCTAAGGATGCTTTATTATGGGAAGGATATTTGAAAGAATTCACCTGAGTTCGTCACAAATTATTATATTGGGTTTTTCCCTACTCATCTTCCTGGGCGCTCTTCTGCTGACATTACCTGTTGCCAAAACCGGAGAAGGATCCGCCCCCTTTATGGATGCACTCTTCACTTCCACATCCGCCGTGTGCGTTACAGGACTTGTTGTACACGATACCGCTACTTACTGGTCTCCTTTCGGGCAGGCGGTAATTCTGATTCTGATTCAGATTGGCGGCATGGGCGTTGTTACCATGGCTGTAGCTGTTACCATCATATCCGGAAAAAAAATCGGCTTAATGCAGCGCAGCACTCTGCAGGAAGCGATCTCTGCACATCGTGTGGGCGGTATTGTCAAGCTGACCAGATTCATTCTAAAAACGACTTTGCTCATTGAACTTCTCGGGAGTATCGTGCTGGGGATCATTTTTACCGGAGATTTCGGTTTAAAAAAAGGCATATGGTACGGCATATTCCACTCAATATCCGCTTTCTGCAACGCCGGTTTTGATTTGATGGGCATAAATGCGCAATATTCATCACTCACCGACTATTCATCCAATCTTCCCGTGAATATCGTTATCATGCTGTTGATCATCATCGGCGGAATCGGATTTCTAACCTGGGAAGACATCAAAACCAACCGCTGGCATCTGCGCGCCTATCGAATGCAAAGCAAAGTGATTTTATCCACCACATTCTGTCTTCTGATTTTCCCAGCGCTCTTCTTTTATTTTGCGGAATTATCGCGAGAAGATTGGAATGTCCTTACACAAAGCGAAAAAATATTAGGCGCAGTCTTTCAGTCTGTCACGCCCAGAACCGCCGGTTTCAACACCCTGGATTATACAAAATTCAGCGAAGTTAGTCTGTCTGTCAGCATTCTATTGATGCTCATCGGCGGGTCCCCCGGTTCTACCGCAGGCGGTATGAAAACAACCACGCTTACTGTAATCCTTCTTTCCGCTGTAACTGTTTTCAAGCGCCGGGAGACCGTACGCTGCTTCGGAAGAAGAATCGATACGGATATCGCGCTCAATGCTGCCGCTATTATGCTTATGTATATTGTTCTGTTTCTCGCAGGGGGCTTTTCGATCTGCTGGATCGAAGGTCTTCCGCTGCTCACCTGCATGTTTGAATCCGCTTCGGCCATTGGCACGGTCGGTCTGACGCTTGGCATTACGCCGGCTTTAGGAAATGTCTCCCGCTTTATACTGATTCTGCTCATGTTTATGGGACGCGTGGGCGGATTAACGCTGATCTTTGCTGCTTTTTCCGATAAAAAAGCCTATGAAACCATACTTCCCAAGGAAAACATCACAATCGGATAAGGAGGAATTGCTTTGAAGTCCATACTTTTAATCGGTCTTGGCCGATTTGGCAAACACATTGCCATCAAACTCAGCGAACTACACCATCAGGTGATGGCGGTGGATCAAGTTGAAGAACGTGTAAACGCCGTACTTTCCTATGTAACCAACGCTCAGATCGGCGACAGCAAAAACGAAGAATTTCTTAAATCATTAGGCGTAAGAAATTATGACCTGTGCATTGTCGCCATTGGCGAAGATTTTCAAAGTTCATTGGAAACCACCTCTCTTCTCAAGGAATTGGGCGCCAAATACGTGGTTTCCAGAGCCAGTCGGGACATTCACGCCAAGTTTTTGCTGCGAAACGGCGCAGATGAAATTGTTTATCCCGAGAAACAGCTTGCCAACTGGACTGCCATCCGCTTCAGCTCGGATCATATTTTCGACTATATTGAGCTTGAAGGGGACAATGCCATTGTTGAGGTAGCCGTTCCTTCTCATTGGATTGGAAAAACAGTAGGCGAACTGGATATACGCAAAAAGTATCATATCAACCTGCTCGCAACTAAGCATAATAAAAGCTTGGAAACATCAATCAATGCAGAAACCGTAATTACATCCGATATATCATTGCTTGTATTAGGAAGCCACAACAACATTCATCGCTGTTTTCATATTTGATCCGACAGCTCAGTAAAGAGAATACCAAAGAGAATTCTCAAAACAAGTAGAAAAGACGTGCAAATCATGCTATAATCTGCACAAGAATCTGAAATCGGGGTATGGGTCATGCTTAGCGCTACAAACAGCCGTCAGGAACATATTTTAGTCTGCCTTTCCTCCGCGCCGTCCAATGCCAGAATCATCCTAACCGCTGCCCGGATGGCAGCCGCTTTTCAAGGGCATCTGACCGCACTTTATGTAGAAACGCCTGATTCGTCTGCAATGACAGAAGAAGACCGGAACAGGCTGAGCGCAAATACACGTCTCGCTAAAAAGCTTGGCGCGAACGTCGAAACCATTCAGGGCGATAATGTGCCCTATCAAATCGCTGAGTTCGCCCGTCTTTGGGGCGCAACAAAAATTGTGTTAGGGCGCAGCGCCGCCGGAAAACAGCGTTTTTTTAGAAAAACCACTCTCGTCGATCGTCTGATTGCCATTGCGCCCAACATAGACATCCATATCATTCCCGACAGCACTTCCAATCACAAATATCACCAGCGAAAAACGAAAAACAAGCTTCCTGCTTTCAGCGTCAGAGAAGCCGCAAAATGTGCGCTTATCCTTTTGGCAGCATCCATGATCAACATGGTCTTTTACAGCCTGGGATTAACGGATGCAAGCATCATCATGGTCTATATTCTGGGCGTGCTTGTAACTGCCATAGTCACCGATCACCAGATTTATTCCATCATTTCCTCTGTCCTGAGCGTCATTCTATTCAATTTCATTTTTACCAAGCCCCGTTTTTCCCTGCACGCTTTTGACGCAGGCTATCCAATCACTTTCGCCGTCATGTTCCTTGCAGCCTATATTACAGGTTCCTTGGCGATACGACTTAAAAATAACGCACATCAAAGCGCGCAGGCCGCCTATCGCACCCGAATTCTCTTTGATACCAACCAATTGCTCAACCGTGCGGAAAGCCATAATGAAATTATATCCATCCTCGCCGGACAACTCATCAAGCTTCTCAATCGGGACATTGTTATTTATCCGATAGAATCCGGGTCTCTGTGCGAAGCGATGCCCTTCCCAGCAGACGAACATAATACGGAATCGATTGTACTGACGGATAAAGATCGTACCATAGCTGAATGGGTCGCACAAAACAACCGATGCGCAGGCGCGACCACAGATATGTTCTCCGATTCTTCCAGTCTGTACCTCGCCATATGCATTAATCGGCGCGTGTACGGCGTAGTGGGAATCACTATGAACGGCGGAAAACTCGACTCCTTTGAAAGCAGCGTACTGTTATCCATGCTGAGCGAAGGAGCGTTGGCGCTGGAAAACGAAAAAAACGCGCGCGAGAAAGAAGCCGCTTCGCTTCTTGCCAAAAATGAACAGTTGCGCGCCAATCTTCTGCGCGCAATCTCTCATGATCTTCGAACCCCTTTGACCAGCATCTCAGGAAATGCAAGCATCCTTTTGTCCGAAGGCAGTTCGTTTGACGAGTCAACCAGGCATCAATTGTATACCAACATCCACAATGAATCCATTTGGCTAATCAATCTGGTTGAAAACCTGTTATATGTAACCCGCATTGAAGATGGTCGCATGAACCTGAATCCTTCAGTTGAGCTGATCGATGAAATCATTGACGAAGCGCTTGGACATATTAACCGCCGGGGCAGGGAATGTACAATTGTCGTAAAAAAAGAAAAGGATTACACCCTTGTTCGTGCCGACGCACGGCTGATAGTACAAGTACTTATTAACTTAATTGATAACGCATTAAAATACACACCTCAGAATTCCGACATCCATATATCTGTGCGGGAGCGAAACAAACTTGTACATGTATCCGTTCAGGATAACGGTCCAGGCATTCCCGACAGCGAAAAGGAGAAAATTTTTGAAATGTTCTATACAGGCGTTTCTCATACCGCTGACAGCAACAAAAGTCTCGGACTTGGGCTAAGCCTGTGCCGTTCCATCATCAACGCGCACGGCGGTACAATAACCGTTGTCGATAATAAACCTACCGGTTCAATTTTTGAATTTACCCTTCCTTCGGAGGAGGTCTCCATCCATGAATAAACCCCTGATTTTGGTCATTGAAGACGATAAGGCTGTACGCACGCTGATCACAACCACATTAAAGGCACATGATTACCGTTTTGTCGAAGCAATCAGCGGAGAAGCAGCAATTCTTGCCGCCACCTCCTACAATCCCGACATCCTCTTGCTTGATCTCGGTCTGCCGGATATGGACGGTGTGGAGATCATCTCCCGTGTTCGCACATGGTCAAATATGCCCATTATCGTTATTTCTGCGCGCTGTGAGGATGCAGACAAAATCTGCGCGCTGGATGCCGGCGCAGACGACTATCTGACCAAACCTTTCTCTGTGGATGAACTTTTAGCCCGTCTGCGCGTAACGCAGCGCCGCCTTGCCATCATGAATACGGATACATCCGGTTCTGAATTCGTCAACGGAAATCTGCGCATTGATTATGCGGCAGGCTGTGCATATCTTGGAGGCGAGGAAATGCATCTGACCCCCATAGAATACAAGCTTCTATGCCTGCTTTCGCAAAATGCCGGGAAAGTGCTCACCCATACATTTATCACCCAGAAAATCTGGGGCAATGCATGGGAAAACAACATCGCTTCCCTGCGTGTGTTCATGGCAACACTGCGTAAAAGGCTTGAATCCGCACCCGATTCTCCTCAATATATTCAAACCCACGTAGGCGTAGGTTATCGGATGATGAAGCTGTGAACAACGCAACATTCATATAAAGCAATCATGGGGCTGTTGTGCAACAGCCCCATGCTCTCTACTCTTTTCTGTATTCAACCAGCACATCCACAAAGCAATCCTTCGAAGGCATGGCGATCATTTTGTTTCTCTGGGCATAATCGATGATCACCGAATACATTCCGTTAAACAGATGATTGCACATGCGGTCGGCGTCTTTGTGAAGGTGCTTTGGAAACAATTCTCTGTATTCCGAAGCAAGCGCTTCCACGGCCTGATTGTACTCACCCATCAGCGGCGATAAGTGTTTATCTGAAATCTGATTAAACGCCTCCATCTGCTCCATATTGAAAAACGGCGTGCTTACCATGAACTCTCCTTCAGGCTTTTTCACAATATATCCTTCCGCAATTGCCTCAGCCGCGTGCTGCTTATTTCGGGCTTCGCCCTTTAAAAGGAGATCTGCGCAGGCGTTGATGATGCAGTCCTTCATCATAGGCCTGAAGCCGGTGTTCGGGATGCCGCTGAAGGACGAATGGCTCACGCATCCTCCGCTTCCAAGGTTGGCTGAATGCTGGGTTCCGATGCGAAAGTTTTTGTATGTTCCACTTTCCATATTTCCAAGATACCGCCACGAATAGCCGTCGTAGCTTTTTTCAAACGGCGGATACGGAAGAAACGAGTATTTGTTTCTTGCATACAGAAATGCCATGATGCCGTACAGATAAAAAAGATCCCGCTCGCCTTTTCCCGCCCTGTAGAAATCGATTTTTTGCGCTTCTAAAGAAATCGCCTTCAGCGCCAAAACGAGCCTGTCCATCATGGGCATGAGGACGCGCTCGGCATTTTTTTCAAGAAAAGCTGCTTGCTTGTCAGAAAAAATAATAAAATCCGTTCTGTATTTCCCCTTGCCTTCCCTAATCACCGCCTCACGGCGCAAAAGGGTTTCCATTTTGTCTTCCACATAATACGCCGGAACGCCGCAGAAACCGGAAATCTCTTCAACTGTGCGCGCTTTGTCATAGCAGTAATAAAGTATATTCTGAGAAAGCGCGTCCGAAATGAAATCCGAGGGAAACGGCATAAGATTTCCGTCGTAATTGCCGTTTCCATAAATGCCGATATCGACCTTTACAGGCCGAAGCGCCGTTTCATTCATTTGCATAAGCTCCTTTTTAAGTTTCCTTCTTGCTTCTCCAAGCCGCCATTTGACTGTTCCTTCAGGGAGTGAGAGCAATTCGGAAATCTGTTTTGTCGAAAGGCCGTCGTAATAGTGATACACAATGATGTCGCGATACATTCGGGACATACGGGCGATTTTTTCGCGCAGAAGCTCAAATTCCTCTTCCTCAAAGTATGCATCCTCATAGGAGAGGCTTTCCATCGCATCGTAGGAATACATGGCTCTTAGGCGCCCCGCATGCCTACGAAACCCCTTTGTGACATTGTCCGCAATGCCGAACAGCCATGCTTCAAACTTACTGTCGTCCCTTAATGTATCGGCCGCTTTTACCGCCGTAAACAGAATCTCCTGTGCAAGCTCGTCCGCCTCCTCACGCGTATAGGTGCGCCGTGCTGCATAAGCATAGATTCTTTTTACATATGCATCGAATCTGTCATTCATTGTGTCTCACCTGCCTTTCATACATATAGTGCAAAAGGAAGCCGTTCGGATGGGTATTTTCAAAAATATCCTGAGCCAACGAAAGCGGCGGGAGCAAGCCCCCGCCCTGCCGAACGCGTCATTTTATCTCAGTATATAATCCGACACGCAGTCGTACCAATGCACGTATGTTTCCCCATTTATGATAATCCGCTCATTTTCCGGAAGCATTTCCGTCCATGGTTTTCCGTATCTTTTAAGCGCCCAGTCGTTTCGGTTGAATCTTCTCCAGAGAACGGTTCTTCCATTTTTGTCGATGTAACTTTCCGATGCCACCGCGTCGTTAAAGGTTTCAACATCCATGACGAGGATGGTATCAAACTTTTTGCCCGCGATTTCGACTTCATATCTTCCGACCACATCCATGGTAACGTTTCCGCTTCCGCCGGTAACGACATTGCCTTTACGATGCAGAACTCCTTTTCTTTGAAGATTTGTTTCATTTCCGATGTTGTCCTCGCCGTAGCCCCAGTTATTTAAAAAGCTGTCGCCGTCAAGAAAGGTGAACATTTTTCTCACGCCGTTTTCCACGTGGCTTTCGGCAAGGTATCTGGAATGGGTGTCGGTGAGCTGCGCAAAGAACGTTCGCTCGATTTTATTAATGCTGCCGGTTCTGTAGTAGTTTTCCGCATCGTGCTGAACGGCTTTGATTTCCACACCTTCAATTCCGTGAATTTCGCATTTTCCGACTACCTTCATTTCGGTATACTCCGTGCGTTTTCCGCCCGGCTGATCGTAAAGACCCCACGAGAGCGTTTCGCCCTCTCGCGGAACAATCATCCAGCCCATCAGCTCCTCCCATTTGCAGGCAAAGGGCGCATCGTCCAATTTGGTGATTCTATACTTCGAAAGCGTTTCAAAAAGCTTTGTCTTCATATCTGTCTCCTCCATCATTTTGATCGGATACGCCTCCCGAAACCGCGCTTTTGCCATATGCAGACGGCTTTTGACTGTGCCGACGGGCACATTCAGCCTTTTTGCAATATCTCCCTGCGGAAGGCATTTGAAATAAGAAAGATAGAGAATTTTCTGGTCCTCATCCTTCAGCGCGTCAAGCGCGTCTCTGACGGCCTCCGCCGTCGTCCGGCCCGCACGGCCGCAGGACAACACGCTTTCGGGCGCGTCGTCAAGCGCAATATCCAGCATTTTCATGCGCCGGCGGAACCAATCCGCGCACTTGTTTTTCGCAATCTGTATAAGCCACGCCTTGGCTGCAGCTTCGCTTTTCAGCAAATCAAAATTCCGATAGGCCGCCATCAGCGTTTCCTGATACACGTCCTCAAAATCTGCGTTCGCAGGCAGACGAAAGCGGATGTATTTAAGCGCTGTTTCACCGTGCGCTTTGACAAGCGCTTCAAAATCCATCCGCATTCCCCCCTTTCATTTGTTTTTAAAACCGGTTTCGCTTATAAAGTCGTCAAAATCCTTAAAAAGGTTCACTCACCACAAAAATTTCGCCCGGCTGTTTCGCCGGGCGTCGGTTTTATTCATTTGCCGTCAATGCGCACACCGCGCGTCCATAGGGATCACATAATGTAATCGTGTCGGCCTTTGTATCGTTTATGACGTTTTTATCGTCCCAAACAACATCGGCTTTCGTATTCTGCGTACTGTTGGTTCCAACCGTAATTCTGCCGCCCGCCTTAAGCATACAGCCGTTTTCGAGAAACAGTATTTCTTTCCCCTTGGAGGAATACAAATAAAATCCGGAAAGATCAACATCCGCATCCGATCGATTCTCAATCACAATCGTGTCGTCTATGGGATCAATCGCCGAAATAAAGATACCCTCCGGAAGCGGCTTTGCGTTTTTCCAGTCGGCATATTCGGCCCTGATTCCGTTTTTGTCCATCGTAACGCGAATGCCCGCGTTCGAATGCTCGGTATAAAAAATCTGCATGCCTTTGTTTTCAAGTCTCTGAACCAGCGCGGGGTCGGGCGTTTCAATTTTTTCATAGCTGCTTGTTGAAATCAGCGCAATTTTTGCGTCCACTTTGTCAATCAGCTGCTGGCTTGTCGTATCATCGTCCGCATGATTTCCAACCTTCAAAACGTCTGATTTGAGATTTTTGTCTAAAATCGTCTTTTCCTCGGCATATTCCATATCGCCCGCGAAAAAAGCGCTGCCGCTTTTCGTCCTGAGAATCATCACGAGGGAGTTGTTATCGTCCTTATCCTCCATTTTCCTAACGGGCGCAATCACCTCAAAAATACCGTCCACATTGTCGCCCGCGCCTAAGAACACCACTTCCTCATTCCGGATTTTTGCAGCCTTGACGGCGGGATGCTTTTCTTCCTTTACGTCAATAAAGTATTTGGATGCATACCACGCGTCTATCTGAATATCGCTTTTCGCCAGCATTTCAAGCCCGCCTACGTGATCCTTGTCCGTGTGCGTCGCAAAAACGCCCTTTAGGCGCGTTATATTCATATCCTTCATCGCCGCCATCACGCGCGGCCACATTTCCTCGGTCGCGGCGTCAATCAAATAATAATCCTCGTCCGCGCGCACGATGATTGCGTCGGCTTTCCCGACGTTCACCATAAAAATTTCGGCGTTTTCAGCATTTTCTCCGGAAACCGCGCCCTTCGTGCAGCCGCACAGAACAAGCAGCATGAGCGCGGCCAAAATTCGTTTCAAGGCCGTCACCTCCTTACGCCCACATTATAAATAAATATTTTCAATTTGGCAAGGAGATTCGCATTTTGCCATAAAAATGAGCGATTTATGATTGCGGGATGCTTAAAAAAGGTGTATAATTATCACAATAAATTCTGATTGCACGGAGGAAAGGCATGCCCAAGCTTGAAGCCTATTCAAAGAAGCTGGATTACAGCTATTGCCTTGGCGTTTTCCCCTGTCATGCGCTTTTGGACGCAAAACCGGAAATGGCTGTGCGCCTGCTTCTGCATCCGCAGGGCGTTGGAAACGAGGGGGTTGAAAAGCTTCGCGAAAGATGCGCGGCGCTCGGCATCCGCGAGGAAATGGCGGAGCGCGTTTTAAAGCGCGAAAGCAAAAAGGACAACTGCTTCGCCGCCATTGTATTCAAAAAATACGATTGCGGATTAAGCCCGGACGATGCGCACGCCGTTTTCTGTCAGATTTCCGACGGCGGAAATCTGGGCACCGCCTGCCGGGCGGCCGTGGGATTCGGCTATAAAAACCTTGCCGTCATACGCCCCTGCGTGGACGTGTTCGACCCCCATGTGCTCAGAGCCTCCATGGGCGCGTTTTTCAGGCTCAATACGCACGTATTCAATTCCTTCGACGAATATCTGGCGCTCAATAAGGATCGGGAAATGTATCCGTTTATGCTTGACGGCGCGATTCCATTAAACGCCGCCGCCGAAAACGCGAATAAAAAACACACGCTCATTTTCGGAAACGAAGCCAGCGGTCTGCCCGCCGTATTTCAGACCTACGGGCAGAGCGTCAAAATCCCCCAGTCCGACGAGATTGATTCGTTAAATCTTGCGGTGGCCGCGTCCATCGCAATGTACACCTTTCAAAACACCCCCCGAATAAGGAGATAAATCATGCGTAAAATGCTGAACGTTGGCATAATCGGCATGGGCGGCATCAGCCGCGTGCATCTTGATTGCCTTCTCTCCATGGAAAACGCGAGCATCGTCGCCGTGTGCGACATTCGTAAAGACCGTCTCGCCGAAGCCGTAAAAAGAACCGGCGCACAGGGATACGCCGACTGGCGCGATGTGGTCGCCCGGGACGATATCGATATCATTCACGTCACAACCCCGCATTATCTGCACGCGCCGATTTCCATTGCGGCGCTTGAAACAGGGAAACACGTTCTCACCGAAAAGCCCATGGCAACAACGACCGAGGACGCAAAAAAAATGATCGCCGCCGCCGAAAAATCCAAGGGCACGTTGAGCGTCATTTTTCAGAACCGCTACAACGCCTCCTCCGTCGCCATCCGCGAATTACAGGAAAAGGGCGATCTTGGCAAACTCCTCTGCGCCCGCGCGTCCGTCTGCTGGCACAGAGAAGCGCCCTATTACACCGAAAGCGGCTGGAGAGGAAGCCTCACAACCGAAGGCGGCGGAACGCTCATCAATCAGTCGATCCACACGCTCGACCTTTTGTCCTACTTAGGCGGCCCGATCAAGCGCGTGCTGGGGCACATTTCAACCGACCTTTTAAGGGATTCCATCGAGGTTGAGGACAACTGCCACGCCGTTTTCGAATATGAATCCGGCGCAAAGGGCGTTTTGCACACCACCAACAACTACGGAATCGACGCGCCCGTCATGCTGGAATTCGTGTTTGAAAACGCCACGTATCAATTGCACGCCGAAAACCTTTTCAAGATTGAAGACGGCATCCCGACCCTCGTCGTTCAGGGGCAGAACGCAAAGCACCTGGGCGAAAAAAGCTATTGGGGCGACAGCCACAAATTCCAGATTTCAAAGGTATACGACTGCATCTTAAAGGGCATTCCCTTCGAAATCGACGGAAAAAGCGCTTTCCCCGCGCTGAACCTTGTAAAAGCGATACAGGAATCCAGCAAAATAAATAACTGGGTAGAATTGGAGAAGATTTAAATGGATGTAAGAAGCGAAGTCAAAAAGGCGATTGAGGAGCTTTATGCAAACCCCAATGCCTCTTTCAGAAAAATTAAACTCCTCGTCGTCGGCTGCTCCACAAGCGAGATTTACGGCGGCGTAATCGGCCACGCGTCCCAGCCGAATCTGGGCGAGGACGTTGCCGGCGCAATCCTCGAAACGGCAAACAAACTCGGTTTTGACGTAGCGTTTCAGTGCTGCGAGCACTTAAACCGCGCGCTCGTCATGGAAGCGGAAGCGGCGGAAAAATACGGCTGTGAAATCGTCGCCGCCGTTCCCCATCCGAAGGCCGGCGGAAGCTGCGCATCGGCGGCGTATCGCATGATGAAATCGCCCGTGCTGGTCGAAAGCATTTCGGCGGACGCAGGTCTTGACATCGGTCAGACCTTAATCGGCATGCACCTAAAGCGCGTAGCCGTGCCCGTGCGCCTTTCAATGGACAGAATCGGTAATGCGCTCATTACCGCCGCCCGCACGCGTCCGGCCTTGATCGGCGGCGAAAGGGCGAAATACACGCTGTAATTCAAATCAGTAGGCATAAGAAAGGATGGACCAAAATGAAGAAAATCGTTATTATCGCTTTATTCCTTCTCACGCTTCTCTTTTGTGCTTGCGCAAGCGCAGAGCCCGAATGGGTCTTCCCCGAAAACGATGAAGACGTCCGTTTTTATGTATTGACCGCATCAAGCGACGATAAAAATATGCTCGTCTATACGATGAAAGGGCAGTATCCTACCGCCGAAACCGATCTGTATCTTCTGAATCCTTCAAGCGGCGTATGCACGCGTCTTGATTTTTCTAGGTATGCGGATGAAGAAGCCGTTATCGCGGCCATAGAGGTTCGATACGTCAATGACGGCCAATTCAGGGATAAGAACATAGACGAGCTTCTTCCAACCCTTTTTGAACGCGAGGGCATTTCCGATCCTTACACCTATCTCATTTCGCGCGGTCACAGAAGCCCTGCGCAGCTGTACGATTTGCGGGACGATTTCGCGCTTGTCATGCTGCCCGATTACTGCTGCATAGTCGTGAACCTCAAAACCGGAGAAGCCTATATTCCGAAGGATGACACAAGAGCTTTGGGCGCGGACGGTACCTATATTGCATGGGACTATGATATAGTTTACCATTACGGCCCGGGCGATGAGCTTCTCAAAACCTATCTTCCCGAGCTTCCCGAGGGTACGTCCATCAGCCACGCATACCTAAACGACAACGGCTCTCTTGCTATATGCGCAATGTCCATGGAAAAGATGACGTTTAACTATACCTTTGTCCTGACCGACAGCAAGGGAAACGCCGAAAAAATCTGTCCGCTCGGTTCTTCCAGAACCATATTTTCAACCATTCTTGCTTCACCCGACGCAAATACCTATGCGGTGTTCGATAAAAGTACCTTCATGAATTCTCCCGCGTATTTTATTGATGCTGAATCGGGTGCGGTCAATATGCTCAAAATGGATTCAGTCATCCTTTTGAATAAATATTTATACGCGGCAGAAATGGCCGCCTACGATTCCGAAACCAAACCCGACACCTGCCTTCTGCCTTTGCGCTTCAACAAAGAAAACGAACTGATTGCGCTCGCCGTAACGGGCGACGCCGATGTTATCAAAATCAATCTTGACACCAATGATATATCCGTTCTTCTGACCGGCAACCAGTGGAGAAATCTGAAGGATGCAAAATTCGCGGAGCTTTTCCCAAACAATCAAACTTTGCTTGTCTCCCTGCTTTCCCACAACGGCAGCGGAATCCTGAGCGTATACCCGGGCGGTGCAATCCGCCTCGAACCCTAAAAACCTACATACGGGAGAATATTCATAAGCTTCGCGCGCGTCGGCATCAGCACAATACACGCCGTAAGTCAGATCATCCGGCGTAAGAAAGGGTTGAACGAAATGAAGAAAATCGTTATTATCGCTTTATTCCTTCTCACGCTTCTCTTTTGTGCCTGCGCAAGCGCAGAGCCCGAATGGGTATTCCCCGAAAACGATGAGGACCTTCGTTTTTATGTGATCGCCGCGTCAAGCGATGATAAAAACATGCTTGTCTACACGATGAAAGGTCAATATCCCGCATGCGAGTCCGATATGTATCTTCTGAATCCCTCAAGCGGCGTATGCACGCGCCTTAATTTCACTAAGCATGCGAATGAAGAAGCCGTAATCAGCGACATTTGGTTCAGGTATTACCGTGAATTCGAGGGCAAAACTGAAGATGAAATTCTTTCGATCCTTTTTGAGCGCGAAGGCATTTCCGATCCTTACGCCTACCTTATTTCGCGGGGACACTCCGACTGCGCACAATTAGATGATGTGCGGGACGATTTCGCGCTTGTCACACTGCCCGGTTACGCCTCAAAAATTATTGTAAATCTTAAAACTGGCGAAGCATACATCCCGCAATTCGCAAACGAGCTGGGCATGGACGGCACCTATATTAGCTGGAGCTATGATATGGTTTACCATTACGGCCCGGGCGATGAGCTTCTCAAAACGTATCTTCCCGAGCTGCCCGAAGGCGCATCCATCAGCCTTGCACACTTAAATGACGACGCATCTCTTGCCATATGCGCAGCGTCCATGGGAAACAAGACGTTTAACCACACCTTTGTCCTGACCGACAGCAAGGGAAATGCCGAAAAAACCTACCCGCTCGGTTCGTCCCGAAGATCATTTTCAACCATTCTCGCTTTATCCGGCGCAAATACCTATGTGGTGTTCGATGACACCAGCATCAATGTTTGTCCCGCGTATTTCATAAACGCCGAATCTGATGAAGTAAATATGCTCAAAATGGATTCCGTGATCCTTTTGGACAAAAACAAATACGTATACTCGGCGGAAATGACCGCCTATGATTCCGAAACCGAATCCGACGTCTGGCTTTTGCCCTTGCGCTTCAATCAGCAAAACGAGCTGATCGCGTTTGTCATTTCGGAGGACAGCGACCTTGTCAAAATCAATCTTGACACCAATGAGGCAAAGGTTCTTCTCTCAGGCGTCCAGTGGAGAAATCTGAAGGATGCAAAATTCCCGGATCAGTTCTCCGGCTTTCAGAAACTGCACATGATCAGACTTGCCCACAACGGAAGCCGTATTTTAAGCGTATACCCGGGCGGTGCAATCCGCCTCGAACCCTAAAAAACTACATACGGGAGGAAAAACATGAACTTCGTATGCGTTGACGGCGGCGGAACCAAATTAAACGCCATCTGGTTTGACGAAAACATGTCCCTGTTTGGTACGGCCCGTGCGAAGGGCATCAATGCGACGGTCTCCCCCAAAGCGGAATGCCAAAAGCAGATGCGCGAATGCTTCCTGAATCTGTTCGGCGACAAAATGCCAAAGACGCTCGACAAACTGTATGTAACGTTTGGAAACGGCAAGGAATATGCCGAATGCCTGCCGGATGGACTTGAGCTTAAAGAGATTGTCGGGCTGGGCGAATCAAAGGCTGCGCTTCTGGCCGGACGCGGTATGGAGAAGGGCATCGCCATCGTTTCCGGCACCGGCTCGGATGCGCTTTACGTGGGCGAAAACTGCCACGACGCAGTCGGCGGCGTCGGCGCGATTCTGGGCGATCAGGGAAGCGGCGTGTGGATGGCAAGACAAGCGGTTCAAAACGCCGTCAAGTACTCGCAGGGCTGGGGTGAAAAGACGATACTGACCGATATGTTAAAGCAGAAGCTCGGTATCGAAAAGGGATTTCCGCAGAGCCTTGTAAGATATCTCTACGACACGCCCGCGCCTTTCCAGACCCTCGGACAGCTGCTTCCCCTCGTTGCGGAAGCGGCCAAATTGGGCGATGAACCCTGCATATCCGCCTTTATCCGCGGCGGACGGATGCTGGCTGAGCAAACGCTTTCCTTAATCCGCAAATATCCCGAATCCGGCAAGCACATCGTCACCTGCGGCGGCGCGTGGAAAGCGTACCAGCCGATGTATGACGAATACGAGAAGAGAATTCACGAAGTTCATCCCGATATCCAAGTACACAGACCCTGGTTTGAACATGTCATCGCAGGCCCCATGATGTATTTACTTGACAACGGTTATTCGCCGGAGGAAGCCAGAGACAAGCTTCTCGCCGCCTTCCCGGCTTATGAATGGAGGATGTAAAACATGAATGCCATTAAGGAATACAGAAAAGCATTGATGGAGACCATCGACAAGGCGTTTGACACGCAGGAAGAAAATCTGCGCGCCGCAGCCGAACTTCTGAAGGAAGCCACGCTCTCCGGCCACAACATCTTCGGCTTCGGATGCAGCCACGCAGCCCTCCCCATCCTTGAATTGTACTACCGCACCGGCGGTATGGCCACCATCAACCCCGTCCGCGCCCCCGGATTGTGCCTGGACGTCGACCCCGCCACTATGACCAGCCAGATGGAGCGCATGCGCGACTACGGCCGCGTGATCGTAGACGGCCAGCCCTTGGGCGAGGGCGATGTAATCATCGTTCACTCCGTTTCCGGCAGAAACAATGTATCCACCGATGTGGCTCTTCGCGCAAAGGAAAAGGGCGCAAAGGTCATCGTTTTAACCAACCTTGAAATGTCCAAGGCCGTCACCAGCCGTCACCCCGACGGACTCAAGCTCTACGAAGTCGGCGACGTTGTTATCGACAACTGCGGATGCATCGGCGACGCCTCCATCAATATCCCCGGCGTTCCTGAAAAGGTCGCTCCCACCTCCACCGCTGTTGCCGCCGCCCTTTTGAACGCCGTTATGGCGCAGGCGGTAGCGCTGATCACGGAAGCCGGCGCGGTTGCGCCCGTATTCGTTTCCGCCAATGTAGACGGCGGCGACGAGCACAATAAGGAAATGCTGAAAGCCTACGGAGATCATATTTTCTATATGTAAGGAGGATTTTCACCCATGCTGCTTGACCGCTATCAGAAAAGAGTGGACGATCTTTTAAAGGAAGTCCGCGACACCCAGACGGAAAACATCATCAAAGCCGGTAAACTGATCGCCGACACCATCGCCAACGGCGGCGGCGTGTTCTTAAGCAAGGTTTGCCACTCTATCGAAAACGACTTAATCTACAGAGGCGGCGGCCCCATCTTCTATAAGCACTTCGACTTCAATCTGAACGTTGAACAGCAGGGCCGCGAGCGCGAGAACCCCTATGATCAGAATATGGAAGGCCTTGCCGCCTACGCAATTCGCAAAAGCAAGCTTCGCCCCGGCGACGTTCTGATCGTTTCTTCCGTTTCCGGCCGCACGGCTTCCGTTGTGGACCTCGCCTACGAAGCGCAGAAGATGGGCATCCACGTCATCGCCTTTATCTCCATGAAGTATGCAACGCAGGTTGACCCCGTCCATTCCTCCGGCAAAAAGCTTTACGAGATGGTCGACATCGTAATGGATAACTGCGCCCCCGCAGCCGAAGGCATGATGGAAGTAGAAGGCATCGAAGCCGCATACGCCGCCGCCAGCGGAATCGCATCCGACTACATCCTCTGGTCCATGACGAGCGTCGCCGTTGAAGAGCTCTTAAACAAGGGCATCACCCCCGGCATTCTTAAAAGCGCCAACTACCCCGGCGGAAACGACTACAACAAAAAGATCATCGAACCCCACTACGACGAGTTCGGATGGTGAGGGACGAAAAAAGGGGCTGCTTCGGCAGTCCCTTTTTTCGTGTGAAGCGCGCTTACGCGCATGAAGCGTGCCTTCAGCACGTGATAGAATGTGAAGGAGGGGCGCAATTCCGTTTCCATGACATCTCGTAAGTCAGCTTTCGCAGGCAGCTTCCACTCGGCGGGAAGCCTTGCGGTTTACGCATCCTTTATGGTAATTCCCAAAAGCCCTGCCAATTCAAGCGCCTGGATGCTGGTTACACATGCTCCCTTGAGCGCATCGAGCGAAACCAATATGCCCGTCAGCGTATCGGTTGTAAAATCAATGCCGCTTAAGCGCGTATTCATGATTTCGGCCCGTGTGAAGTCGCATTTTTCAAAAGATACATTCTTCAGATTCATGTTGTTCAGATATCCGTTTGTCATCCTGCAATTTAAAAATGCGCTGTCCCCCAGCTTGCTTCCCGACAGGTTCACATAATCCATCATGGAATCGGTGAATTTGGTGTGGCGGATCGTATTGTCCACCATGTCCGCGCCGGTCAGGCGGCAATCCGCAAACTCACAGTTGTGAAACGAGCAGCGGTTAAAGGGAATGGACTGAAAATCACAGTGGCTGAATTTGACATAGGCGAAATTCACCCGTTCAAATGCGCACTGGATAAACGAGCAGGAATGGAATTCCGAGGCGGAAATCGTGATTCCAAAAACCGACGCATCCTCAATCGCGTCCGCAGAAAAGCGCACGGAATCAATGTCAATCCCCTCGTCCATAGCGCGTTGCGCCATTTCGCGGAAGGATTCCACCATCTACTTCTCCTCCCGCACCCAAACCGTCATTTCGCCCGCGCCTCTGTTGTTCCACGCATAGTAGGGAACGAATTTGACGGTGCAAGGCGCCTTTTCGGGAACATGATCGGCATAAAGCTCGTTTTCGTCCCAGCCAACGTTCATTTCGCGCACGCCCTGCGCGGTAATTGTGCCAACGCCGTTTAAAAGGCTCGGTTCGAAGGCATATTCCACGCTCTGATTCGCGGGCACGGAAATTGTATTCAGGTCGGATCCGTTATCCGCTTCTTCCATGCAATAAACGACCGGGCCGCGCACGAACGCGATTTTTCCCGACGCTGATCGCACCTTGGGATTGGCCCTTATAACCATAACGGGCATATCCATGTCAAATACGATCTCATCGCCCGCATTCAATTCGTTCTGAATGTACAAATAGCCGTCCGCCATGCGCGTTTTCGCATATTTTCCGTTGATATTAAGCGTATAGGTTTTTACCCACGCGGGCAGACGCAATGCCAGCGTCATGCCGGAAAACGCCTTTTCCATTGTAATAATGACCTTTCCGTCCCACGGATAGCCGGTTTTTACCGTGAAGGCGGCGTTTCCGTTTTCAAGCGGAATATCCGCTTTGGAGGAAGTGTAGAGTGCAAAAAGCACGGTGTCTCCCTTTTTGTGGTACACATAGCCGGGAAGCGAGCAAATGAGACGCGCAAGATTCGGCGGGCAGCAGGCGCAGCCAAACCACTTCTGTCTTTCACTCTTTACGTGGGCGAACTGCTGGTTCTTTTGGTTTCTCTCAGGCCACGATTCCAAGGGATTGACATAGAAAAACTTATCTCCCTCAAGATTCATGCCGCTGATTGTGCCGTTGTAAATCAGCTTATCCATCAGATCGCCGTATTCGCCCTTGGGCGACATTCTCAGCATTCTGTGCGCAAAAAACATAAGCGCAATCGAGGCGCAGGTTTCGCCGTACACAAGATCATTGGGAAGATCGTAATCAAAGGAAAACGCCTCGCCGAAGGAAGACTGGCCAATCTGGCCCGTGATATACATCTGACGGCGGGTGATGTTTTTATAAAGGGTATCGCACGCGTTTTTGAGGCTCTCGTCCTCGGTTTCGCGGGCGACGTCCGCCATGCCGCTGTAAAGATAGCACGCCCTGACGGCATGACCCTTGGCCTCTGTCTGTTCTCTTACGGGCTTATGAGACTGGTAATACGCGCCGCCCTCGTAAATGGAGCGCACCCAGCCGACGCCGCGCCCTTCCCTTTTGCATTCCTCGTCAAAGAACAGCGGGCTTTGTCCTCGCTCGTCGATAAAGTATTTGGCAAGCTTCAGATGCTCTTGATCGCCCGTCTCTTCATACAATTTTACAAGCGCGAGCTCGATTTCCTCATGGCCTGGATAGCCGCGCATCTTGCCCTCTTCATAGCCAAAGCGGCTTTGAATGTGCTTGACAAACCGAATCATTACGTCAAGCAGCTTTCTTTTGCCCGTGGCTTTATAGTACGCAACGGCGGCTTCCAGCATATGTCCCGCGCAGTACAGCTCATGATTGTCTCTTAAATTCGTCCAGCGCTTGTCAATTCCATTTAAAATGTAATAGGTATCAAGATATCCGTCCTCAAGCTGCGCCTTTTCAATTAAATCGACGCAGAAATCGATATTCCTTTCGGTTTCCTCATCTTCGCGCCACATGAGCATGTAGCTCGCCGCTTCAATCCATTTGGCAAGATCGCTGTCTTGAAATACAAATCCCCCGTGGGGTGCCCGGATTTCTCCCGCAGCGGCTTTGAAATTGCGGATACAGTAGCTGGGCTCTGCGCCGGGCACTTCATCGTTTAAAGCCTTCCACTGATAAGGGATAATTTTGTCGGCGGCGAGATTCATAAGATTTTTAAAAAACGACGCGTGAATCTGAACATTCTTTCCGTCTACCGGGCGGGTGTACATCTCCTTCATGGCGCTTCTCCTATTCCTCGGTGGTATAAATATCTACAATCTCTCCAAAGACCATCGTGTGAAAATCCTTTTCAGGATATATGCGGGCGGAAATTTCCGCATCCATCCGATCCTCGGTCATTTCCTGAACGAGTTTCGTTTTACATTCAAAATGCAGCGTGCATTCCTTGACGATGGGCGCGTTTACACACTGGGCCGAAACCGCCGTAAGCCCATGGCCGTCAAATTTATCCTCATCCCTTCCGGACTTGGTTCCTGCATATTTGAACTGCTCCTTCATACCGTCGTCAAGCGTCATTGATACGGTAAATTGGCCCTCTTTCATAAGCAGATCGTGCGTATGGCGCTGTTTTCTCACCACCACGCAAAATACGGGCTTATTCCACGAATATCCGATAAAGCCCCAGCCGATCGTCATGGTATTGGGCGTTTCGCCGCCCACATTCAAAAGCGCGTAGCCCTTCATCAGCGCTTCGGTTGCGGGCGCAATGGCCTGGGTAAGCGCAAGCTTTTTCATATATCCAGCCTCCTGTCTTTTTTTCTTAGGATATGCATATCTCTCCAACTTAGAAAACCAGACCGATTACAACCATGTAAAGGGGAATGAACACCAATGAAAGCGCGGTGGTCAGCGCCGTTGCGCCGGCTACATATTCCGCGTCGCCTCCGCAGCTGCCCTCAACGATCGTGGTCTGGGTCATAATCGGCATGGCGGCTTCGATAAGGAAGGTTTTAAGCATGACGTCCGTATAGACGCCGCCCGCGCCCGGAATTGCCTTTACGATCGCGCAAAGCGCAATCACAACGGCGGGCACCAGTAAAAGTTTACCGGCGCAAATCGCCAAATATCCCCTTTTCCACGAAAAATTCCGCTTCTTAATCATGTTCATGAGCACATAGCCCGTGTACACCAGCGAAACGGGCGTAACCGTGCCGCCCAGATAATTGACCGAGGACATGAGAAAATCGGGAAGCTTTACGTTTAAAAGAACCAAAACGACGCTTGCCAGCAGGAACAAAAGCGGAAGCGGAACAACCTTTCCGAGAAACGAAAGCGCGTTTTTGGCTTCGTTATGAGCAGGATTCTTCTTATCCTTGCTGAAAAGATAGGCAAAAATGCCTTTAAAGCTTTTTTTCTCCTTCGTTTTTCCGCCGTCCATGCGCATCATGGAATAGCCAATCGTCCAAAAAAGCGTGGTGTTGGCAATATAATACGTAAGCGTCGGCGCAACCGCATCCTCGCCGAAAAGCGCTCGGCACACGGGAAGGCCGATAAACACGGAATTGGAAAAGGTAAACATGACGATGAACGCGCCCTTGCGGTTTCTTGGAATCTTCATGGCGTTTGCCGTCAAAATGGCCGCAAGCATCGAAAGGACGAGTGAAATCACGGGAATGATCAATCCCATCGGGATCGAAATCAGGCTTTCACGCGTGAATTTCTGAAAAATATTCGATACGATGGTCGCCGGAAGCGCCACGCGGATGACAAAGCGGGAGAGGAATTTTCCCTCCGCTTCCTTGATCCAGCCGATATGCGTAAGCAGCATGCCGACCGAAATCATAACGAAGATCGACAAAACCACTTCCACCGCGCTTATGACAGAGCTCATGCAAACATTTCTCCTTCATATTACATCCATAAGCTAATGATACCCCGTTCAAAACGCGATGTCAATAGAAACAAAGGGGAATCCGCATCATCCTCGGATTCCCCTTCGTCCTGTAAAACTTATTTGCACACAGCGATTGCGCGTCTTACAAAGCCCCTATTGTCGTCAAGCGCTTTTTGCGCCTTTTCACAGTCAACGCCCGTTTCCTTCATGACGATGGCGCACTTAATGGAGCCGTTCGCCTTATCGAGGCGTTCGATCGCTTCTTCTCTTTCCACATCCATAGCCTTCATGGCGATGCGCACGGAGCGATCCTTAAGCTTGGTGTTCGTTGCGCGCACGTCTACCATCAGGTTTTTATACGCCTTGCCCATTAAAACCATGCAGGAGGTGGAAATCATGTTAAGCGCCAATTTGGTCGCCGTGCCCGCGCGAAGGCGGGTGCTGCCGGAGAGCACTTCCGCGCCGGTCGGCATTTCAATGGCGATATCGGCATAGCCCGAAAGCTTGGTAGCGACATTGCAGCACATGGAAACTGCCAGCGCGCCAACCTCTTTTGCCTTTTTAAGCGCGCCCACGCAATACGGCGCGGTGCCGCTTGCGGAAATCGCCACGACAACGTCCTTCTCGTTTACGCCCAGATCCGTGAGGTTCTCAATCGCCAGCTCCTCGCTGTCCTCCGCGCCTTCAATGGCGTTTCGAAGCGCGCCGTCACCGCCTGCGATGATGCCGACAACCATGGTGTTGTCAACGCCGAAGGTGGGCGGGCATTCGGATGCATCCAATACGCCAAGTCTTCCCGAGGTGCCCGCGCCCATGTAAATGAGTCTGCCGCCTTCGGGAATGCGCTCTGCCGCGGCTTCCGCCGTCTTTGCAATGGGCTCAAGCGCCTGCTTTACAGCGTAAATCGCGCCCATGTCCAGTTCGTTCATCAAAGATGCGATCTCAAGCGCGCTCAGCGTATCCAGATTCTCGCTTCTTGCATTCGTTTTCTCCGTATCAAGCTTGCCGAAATCCATTTGTAAAAAACCTCCGTTTATTCGAAATCATTCAAAAAATTCTCTTTAAAGGCAGCGTCCGTTTTTATGCCCGCGTTTCTCGCGGCTTTTACCAGCGCGCCGTATACCGGCGGAAGCACGGGGCGCAGAATGCGCATGCGGTTTAAATCGTCTCCGAGCTTTTCCTTAACGATATGAAAGAATTTGTCGTTTGAAATGACGCCGCCGGCTGCAACGCACACGGTCGGAAAATTCGTCACATGCGTAAGACACGCGCGAAGATGCACGCACAGCGCCTCTGCAGCGTCATAAATGATCGCTTTGGCGATTTCGTCGCCCTTTTCAAAGGCCTCGAACGCTACGCGCGCAAAGGAGGCGATGTAGTGCTTTCCGCCCTCATAAATCTGCGGAATGGCGTCGCGGAAATTGATGCCCAGCTTTTCAAGGCACATTTCTTCCAGTATCGTCTTTTCGCCGCGCCCGTCGAAGGAGCGGTACGCCGCCATCAGCGCAGCCTTTCCGATGGAAAAACCGCTTCCGGCGTCGTCCACAAGATACCCCCAGCCGCCGACCTGCTTCATGCCGTCTTCGGAAAGCACAAAGGATGACGAGCCCGTTCCGGCAATTAAGGTAATGCCGTATCCGTCGTCGCTTTCGCCGTAAAGGGCGTTGAACGCATCGCTTCCGTTGTCAATCAATTCCGTATTCGGAAGAAGGGATTTTATATGCGCATGCAGCGCGTTTCTCGTTTTATCGTTCGCGCTTCCCGCAATACCCGCATAGATGCTCTTCACCTTGGCTTCCCTTCCGCCAAAATCCTTCATAAGCGCGTCCAGCTGTTCTTCAAGGCGATTTGCGCATTCCTCCACGCCAATGTCCGCCGGATTCGTGGCGCTTCCAATGTGCTTATTTATGATGTGTCCGTCATCCGTAGTCAGAACCAGCGCGGTTTTGGTGCCGCCTCCGTCGATGCCAATCAGCATATTTCTCGCTTCCTCTCGCTGTTTGTATATAGTTTACACAAAAAACCAAAGAAAAGCAATAGAAATTGCAGCAATTGTGTGCGCAAGCCGCAATTTTGTGCTATAATAATGTGGAAAGCATACAATCCGGAGGGATATTTATGGCAAGGGCAAGCGTTCTAACCGGCCTTGACAATTTAAAAAGCGTACACGAAAAGCTCAGCGGAAAGCGCGTGGGACTCATGACGCATCCGTGCGGCTTTGATAGAAATTTAAAAAGCGCCATCGATGTAATTCACGAAAACTACAATCTGACCGCCTTATTCGCCTGCGAGCACGGTATTCGCGGCGACATGCAGGCGGGCGACGAGGTTTTAAACGAGGTGGACAAGGAAACGGGCGTTCCCGTTTTCTCCATGCACGGAAAGATTAAAATGCCGACTGATGAAATGATGGATGCAATCGACGTAATGGTCGTCGATCTTCAGGACGTGGGCGCGAGGTTTTACACCTACCTCTACTCCATGGCCAACGCCATGATCGCCTGCGAAAAGAACCGTAAACCCATTGTCGTTTTAGACAGAATCAATCCCATCGGCGGCGAGGTTGTGCAGGGAACACTGCTTGACGAGCGCTTTCATTCCTTCGTCGGTGAATACGCCGTTCCCACGCGCTACGGCCTGACGATCGGCGAATTTGCGTATTTTGTGAAAGATCATCTGAATCTTGATATCGATCTTACCGTTTCCAAGCTCACCGGCTGGCAAAGAGACATGCTCTGGACAGACACCTCTTCCGTCTGGACGCCGCCTTCCCCCAACATGCCCACCCCCGAAACCGCGCTTATGTACATCGGAACCTGCATCTTCGAAGGCACAAACCTTTCCGAAGGCAGGGGCACGACAACGCCCTTTGAGCTGGTCGGCGCGCCCTTTATCGACGCAGGCAAGCTTGAAAAGCGCATGCGCGCCTTTGATCTTCCGGGCATCGCAATTTTGAGAGCCAGCTTTACTCCCACCTTTTCCAAATGGCAGGGTCAGCTGTGCTCGGGCGTGCGCATCCGCGCATTAAGCGGCAATGCCGATGCGTTCAAGGCGGGTTTATATCTTCTCGATACCATCCGCGACATGTATCCCGGCGACGTTCAGTTCCTTGGAACCACCGCTCTTGCGGGCATCAATCTTCTTTTGGGAACCGACGACTATCGGTCGGGAAGGCTGGACGCGGACGGTCTTATCAGAAAGCATCTGCCCCTCATTCAGGAATTTAAGGAAAACAAAAAGAAATACCACCTGTATTAAGGAGGAAACGATATGACGATCAGAAAAGCGCTCCCTTCCGACCGCGCACAGATCTTCGCCATCTGGAACGAAAGCTGCGAAAAAAACGAGGTCGTTTATAAGCCTTTGACCGAAGAAAGATTTCACGCCCTTTTTGAATCGAACCCCCACTATGACGGCGAGTACGATTTTGTCGCCGAGGAAAACGGCGAAGTTGTCGGCTTCATCTCCGGAACCGAAAAGAAAATCTTCCTTCCCGGCGAAACCCACGAAAACACGCCCGGCTTCCTTACCGCGATTTTCGTAAAGGACGGAAAACGCAGGGCAGGCACCGGCAAGGCGCTTCTAAACGCCCTTGAGGAAGCGTTCCGCATTAGCGGCAAAAAAAGCGTCGTATCTTCCGGCAACAACCCCGTCAACCTTGGCTGGTTCATTCCCGGAACGCCCGGTCACGACCACAACAACGCCCCCGGAACGGACGTGGAATGCGCAGGCTACGAATTTCTTCTTAAAAACGGCTACACCGATCTGCACCGCGAAGTTGCGATGTATCTGGATCTTTCCAAATATGTCTCATCCCCCGAAATCGAAGAAATCCGCGCGCGCCTTAAGAACGAAGAAAACATCTATGTCGGCCGTTACGACGTAAAATGGGGCTGCGAATTTGACGGCATGTGCGACCGCGTAGGAAGCGAATACTGGAGAAAGGTACTTCAGGACGAAACCGCGAAAGAGAATCCCCGCGTGATTCTGACCGGCGTGTTTGAAAACCACATCGTCGGCTTTACCGGCCCCGTTGACAAAGAGCCCTCGGGAAGAGGCTGGTTCACCGGCATCTGCGTAGACCCCAATTTCGGAAAGAAGGGCATCGCGACGGTTCTGTTTAACGACCTGATGCGCGAATTCGTGGACGAAGGCGCGGCCTTCTCCACCCTCTTTACCGGCATTGACAACCATGCGCAGCGCCTTTACAAGCGTACAGGCTTTGATGTGAAACGCACCTTTGCCATCATGAAAAAAGAGCTTTAATTGACAGGAGGATATACACATGCTGAACGGAAAGAAAGTTATCATGGCGGTCGGCGCGCATACGGGCGACGCACAGCTTACGATGGGAATGCTGCTTGCAAAGCACGCGCAGATGGGCGATCATGTAATCATCGTTGATTTAACCGCAGGCGAACGCGGCTGCCCGGCCGGACAGACCCCCGAGGAATTCAGAGAATACAACGTCGCATGCGCAAAGAAGTTTGCAGACGAGCTGGGCGGCGAGTCGATCGTATTCGACATTCCCGACGGCGAGCTGTACGACAGCAAGGAAATCGAGCTTCAGCTTGCCCGCCTCATGCGTGAAAAGCAGGTGGACGCAGTTCTGTATCATTGGAAAAAGTCCATACACAAAGATCACATTCAGGCGCACACCATCACCGACAACGCCATTTTCTTTGCATCCCTGCCCACCTTTGACTTAGACGGCCTCGCGCCCGCGCCGATAAAGCGCTTCATGTGCGCGGAAAACTGGGAGGACGCAGAGGATTTTGAGCCCTACTACTATTTCGACGTGACGGAAGCCTACCCCCTGTGGGAAAAGGCCATCAAGCATCTGTGGCTCGCCGAGCACTCCACGTCCATGGCGTATCTTAAGTATTACGACGCGCTGTCTGTAACGCGCGGCTGTCTTATCCGCAAGGGACGCGCGACCGCCTTTGCCACCACCGGCGCAAAGCGCACGGTGCTTGAAAACCTGTAATCGGAGGAGAACGCATTCATGAAAACCATTTCCAGAACCCGCAGAAAAAGCGCGCTTTTTGAAAAAGACCCGGATGTGCTGCCGTTTTTCAGCATTCACCCCAAAACCAAGGCGGGTACGATTATCCGAATCGCCATGTCCGTTTTCTGCATGATTGCAATTATACTGGCGCTGCTTATGAAAAAGGGCGTTATGTTCATGTGGTTTCAGAAGTATTCCTTTCTTCTGTACCTCGTGCCGCTGGCGGGCATTGTGCTGCTCGTCTGCCTTGCGCTGTTTAAGCGCATGAAGACGATGTTTATGAAAATCGGTCTGCCGGGCGTGATATTGTTCATGGGCTTCGCAGTTCTTATGACCTTCGGCGGTATGCTGAGCTATACATCCAATCTTTCACTCGTTCCCAAAATGGTTCTTGAGAATGACGGAAAGACCGTTGTCCTTATGCGCGCCTGCGCCGAGCCCGACGGCACCGAATATGTCGTAAATGAAAACGGCGTCGAAATGCCCGTTTACCCCGTAAGCGTGGAAGCCTACGTGTACACCGTCCGCGTGCCCGAAGCAATCGAGGGCGTATCCTATACCATCGAAGGCGATATCAAAGTGCCCCGCAGCGAAGGCGTTGAATTCGAAGTAAAGGAAGAGTGGCTGGACGACAACACCCTGCGCTTATATCTGTCGAAGGATTCAAGCGGCGCCGGCGTCGGTGAAATCAAGGTCACTTTCTCCGAAGGCGAAACCACGCCCGCATCCCCCGCTCAAACAGAGAGCCAGATTTTCCGCAATTCCTTTGAAAAAAACGGCAAAAAGGTCAATCTCTACCGTGAAAACGGCATGCTGCATTCTACGGTCGAGTCCTACATGTATATGGCGGAAAGCGATTTCAACCAGTATATCTTCGCCTATCCCCGCACCATGTACCTTTTCGTCAAGCTCAATACCCGCACCGAGGGTTATATCGAAATCAAGCCCCACGGCACGCTTAACGCAATCAACTGGGAATGGATCGAGCAGGACAAAATCGCCTGCCTTACCCCCTCCGAGGACAGCGTGGACGTAACCGGCTCCATCACGATCTACTTTGACGAAACGATCGATCCCGCAGACGCGCAGGGCATCCCGGACGCTTCCGAAAACGCCGCTACGCCTGCCGAAGCCGTTTCTACGCCTGCTGAAGCCGCCGAATAACCCACTTCTTCACGCAATATCGAGCCGCCCCCATCGGGCGGCTCAAGTCATCAAAAAAGTGCCTTTTTTGATGAGAGGGGCCGATCCCCTGAAATTCTTCGGAATTTCCGGGCGGGGATCGGAAAGGGGAAGCGTTTTCAGTCGCTGCGCTTTGTGAAAACGCGCGATTTTGCCGTA
>JAFWZN010000089.1 GCA_017522345.1 Clostridia bacterium
ATTCCCTGTACCGGCGCCTACCCCTTTGAAGAAGAACTGATCGCCGGAGTACACAAAACGGATTGCACGGAAAACACCAACGCGTGGCTGGTACTTGACGTTGAAAAAGACGAAATTGATAAACAGGACAAAATTGTAATATCAGAAAACAAGTCCTACGATATCTGTGTTGAACATCGATCGAGACGGAGGAATCCCGATGACAGTCAGTTATAAAAAACTTTGGCACTTGCTTTTAGATAAAGGGATGACCAAGCTCGAGCTTGCCGAAAAGGCGGGGATCTCGCGCTATGCGATAACCAAAATGGGAAAGGACGAAGCGGTCACGATCGAGGTGCTCGGAAAGATATGCGATGCCCTCGACTGCGAAATGGACAAGATCGTTGAATTTATTCCGGACAAAAACGATAGATAAACATAATAGAAAGGATTGAACTTATGGACGGTTACAGGATCGCCAACTTTGTAATGCAGGCTGTTTGCGTACTTCTGCATCTTCTGTTTATCCTCGGATTTCTCAGACGGCGGCAGTCCACGCCGATCTGGCGTTGGTTCGTCGTCGTCACGGTGGGGCTCTGGATGCTGATCTCCGGGCGCTTTTTCGAGTCCGTCGCGTATCTGTTTCTGCCGAGCAACGCCTTTTATACCTTTGCGGTCTACTGGCAGTTCGTCGGTACGACCTATGCGACCTTCTCTTATCTCTTCTGGAATCTGCATCTCGCCGGGCTGGAGCGGGCGGCGGAAAGCAAGGCGCTGTGCATCGGTCTGTTCATCGTTTCCACCGCATTCTGCCTCGTGATCTGCACGAACCATCATTTCGGGCTTTTTTATGAAAAACTCGTCATGGGTGAGCCGGTCGTGCACGGACCGGCTCACACGCCGTGGATAATATGGGTATACGGCATGCTGTTCGTCGGATACGTTATCTCCGTCGTCGACATCATCCGGAAAGGAAAAGAAAAGATCAAGCGGATCGCCGTGTTTTCGATGTTCCCGCTTTTCCCCGCCATTGCGGCTCTGATCCGCTCAGTCTCCGGCGTGGATGAGCTCGACTACACGCCTTTTGTCGTCGCCGTTTCCGTGTTCTGTATGTATCTGATCGTGTTCCGCCGCAACTACGTCAACCTGATCCCGCAATCCATGGAAAGCGCGCTGGAGCAGACGGAAAACGCTTTGGTCGTTTACGAGCCTGAGAGCGGCGCGATCACGTATAAAAATCGGGCGGCGGAAGCGTATGCAGAATACCTTCCGGAGATCCTGCAGAACGCAGGCAAGCCGGGAGACGTCCGAGAAGAAACGGTCGGTCCCGCTGTCCTTCGTATTCGTGTCTCGGATTTCGGCGACGGCGCCTCCCGCCTTGTCACTATGACCGACGTCACCTCCCTGACCGAGCAGCACAGGTGTCTGGAAGAAGAAATCAGACACCGGGACGCCGCCGTACACGAGCTGGAGGACAAACAGCGAAACATCGACGCCTATCTCGAAGCGCTGTATCAGATCCCGGATCTGAAGGAAAAACAGGCGTTGTTTGACGGAACGAAAAACGAAGTCCTGCAAGCCTTTGCCGCCATGCAAAAAAACATGGATCGCGCTGCGAACGATATTACGGACTGCGAACCGCTGCTGAACGAAAACATCGAAAGATCCGAAAAAACGCTCGCTTCGGTGCGCAAAGCCGTTGCGAAAATGAAGGAGGGATCGGTATGAAAACCACAAGAACGCTGTTTGATTCGATCCCCGATACCGTCGTCATTACCGATACCTACGGATATATCCTGGATTTCAACCGCCAAACGCCATTTGACCATTTGAAAAAAGGCAAAAAGCTCACCTCGTTCTTACCGGATTGTTTTGAAGGCGACGAGGGCGAATTCCGTATCGCGGACAGGGTATACAGGCGATATACCGCCAAGCTCGATAACGGGAAGAACGATACCGGATTCACGGTACGCCTGTCGGATATAACCAAGGAAGCGCGCCTTGACGAGCAGCTGAAAAACCGCAGCCGCGAGCTTGCGGAGCTTGAACGCAAGCTGTCGGAAAGCAACGCGGAGCTTACGGAATTCGTGATGCGCGTCAAGGAGCTGTCAGATTATTCCGAGCAGCTGCGGATCGCAAGGGTAATACACGACGATTACGGACACGCCCTCACGGAACTATTTGTGATCTGTCAGATGTGCCTTACGCTGAAGGATACGGATCCCGAAAAATGCAGACAGCTCCTTCACGAAGGGTCAAAGATCTGCCGGCGCGCCACGGAGGAAAAAAGGCAGACCGCGTTCGGATCGCTTAAAGAGCTGCTTTACGATTTCGCAGGGAAAAACGCGTTCCAGACCGAAGTGACGGTCACGGGAACAGAGCCGCCGTTTATCAAAGACAAATATGAACTGATCGGCAGAATCTGCAAGGAGGCGTATCATAACACGCTCGATCACTCTCTGGCGAACAGGTTTTACGTAAAGGCTGAAATGGATGAAGAACAGGTGACGCTGACGCTTACGGACGACGGCAGTTTTCACGGAAGCTTTGAAAAGGGGTTCGGTCTTTCCGCCGTGGAAAACGCCGTAAAAGCCTCGGGCGGCACGATCGTTTTTATCACGGAAGAAGGAAAGGGCTTCACCGTAAGGATAACGTGGAGGAGGAAATCATAATGGAACAGAAGATCAGGATACTTATTGCGGACGATCATCAGCTTCTCACCTCGGGCTTGAAGCTTGAGATCGCCCAATGGGAAGATTTCGAAGTGGCGGGTATCACATCGAACGGTAAAGATACGGTGGAGTTTTGCGAAAAACAGGAGCCGGATATCATCCTG
>JAFWZN010000090.1 GCA_017522345.1 Clostridia bacterium
AAGTGCCTTTTTTGATGAGAGGGGCCGATCCCCTGAAATTCTTCGGAATTTCCGGGCGGGGATCGGAAAGGGGAAGCGTTTTCAGTCGCTGCGCTTTGTGAAAACGCGCGATTTTGCCGTACATGCCGCCAAAATCGATTAAAAATGGAGAGGGAGTGCGCTCCCTCTCCATGCCTCACCCAGAGGTTTGTTGATGGTCTGAGCCGCCCCCATCGGGCGGCCGTTTTTTGTTTAAATTTACATATATTTATACTGCATGCCGCGCTCTAAAAAACAAAATATGTGTATAATACCACCATTCATAAAGGAGGCCGATTATGTACCGCATATTTGACGCGCACACGCATATATATCCTGAAAAAATCGCGCAGAAAGCCAGCAGCGCCATCGGCGCATTCTACGATATCAGCATGCATTTTGACGGAACATGCGAAACGCTTTTGGCGCTTGGCAAAAAGCACAATGTTGAAAAGCATCTCGTTCATTCCGTCGCCACAAACGCTCATCAGGTGACAAGCATCAACAATTTTATCCTTTCGGAAGTCAATCGGCATCCCGATACATTCATCGGCTTTTCGACGCTGCATCAGGACTTTGAAAACCCGGCGGAAGAACTCATGCGCGTGAAGGAAGCGGGCTTAAAGGGCGTAAAGCTTCATCCTGATTTTCAGAAGTTTGAAATCAGCGATAAAAAAATGGATGTGGCCTACGAAGCCATGGCGCAGCTTGACCTGCCCGTCCTCTTCCACACGGGAGACGCGCGCTACAACTGGTCAAATCCCGCTCACATCCCCGTCATTTTAAAGCGCCATCCCCGTCTGAAGGTCATCTGCGCGCATTTCGGCGCCTACTCCCAGTGGAGCGAAGCCGCCGATTGTCTGAAGGGCGAGGGCGTTTGGGTGGACACCTCTTCCAGCTTTTTTATGATTTCGGATGATGAAGCAAAGAAATTCATCCGTCTCTACGGCGAAGAAAAGGTGCTGTTCGGAAGCGACTATCCCATGTGGGACGTCGGCGACGAAATTCAGAATATCCTAAGGCTTAAGCTTACCGACAAGCAGAACGAAAAGATATTCTCTGGGAATCTTTCCAACCTTCTTGGAATCTAAGCTGCCAATTAACAGAAAAATGCCGCCTGCAAAGTTCAGCAGACGGCATTTTGCGTTATTTTTTCTCCCAAAGTCCGTACTGCGCTTCGTTCTGAAGCGCGGACAGCATAAGCTCCCGGGCGTTGGGAATGGTTTTGCAAATGTGATCCAAAAGGTTTTTCATGTCCTCGCGTTTGGTTGCGCCGTTGGCGGGACAGGGCGATTTCACAATAGGCAAATCAAGCGTCTTACACATGTGAATCACGTGCTTTTCAGGCAGATACGCCATCGGGCGAATTTGTGTAATATCGCTTCTGGAAAGATAGGTCTTGGGATGGAAGGTGTGGATTCTTCCCTCATAAAGCATGGAAAGCATGAGCGTTTCAAGCGCGTCGTCCCTGTGATGGCCAAGTGCAAGCTTGTTCGCCCCCAGTTCCCTGCAAAGGTCAATCAGCGCGCCTCTTCGCATTTTTGCGCACAAAGAGCACGGATTTTTCTCCTTTCGCTCTTCGAAAATCACCTGCGCAATCTGCGTTTTTTGAACCGTATACGGAACCTCCAGCTTTTCACACAGCGCCTTCACCTTATCCAAATCAAACGGCTCCAGCCCCATATGCAAAGTCGCCGCAATCAGATGATATTTGTTCGGGCAGAATTTTCTGTACAGCGCCATCGCATACAGAAGGAGCATGCTGTCTTTTCCGCCGGAAACGCCTACGCAAACGGTATCGCCCGCCTGAATCAGGCCAAAATCCTTATCGCAGCGGCGAATACAGCCGAGCACTTCCTTCATAAACGCCCTCCGTTCAATCAAATGATAATCGCTGCAAACGCGAACAGAATCAATAGCGAGCAAGCGTCGACAATGGTGGTAATCAAAGGCGCAGCCATGAGCGCGGGGTCAAGCTTTAATTTTTTCGCCAGCATCGGAAGCGCGCAGCCGATGGACTTTGACAGAATCACCGTAAAAATCATGGAGCTGGACACGGTTAAAGCGACAAGCGCCGGGCGTTTGAACACAAAAAGCTGAATCAGCATGTTGATGCCCGCCAATACCACGCTTACAATCGCAGCCACCCTAACTTCCTTCCACAGCACGCGCAGAACATCCTTAGGTTCCAGCTCGCCAACCGCAAGGCCGCGGATGGCAAGGGTCGAAGCCTGCGAGCCGCAGTTACCGCCCGTACCCATCAGCATGGGAATGCACGCGGTGAGCGCAACGCCGATGGAGTCGATATTGGTCAATATCTTTTCAAAATACACGATGATGAGGCCGGTGAAAATGCCCGAAACCATCATGAACATCAGCCACGGAAGTCTGTTTTTCGCAAGCTTGAATACGCCCGTTCGGATGTATTCCTCCTCCGACGGCAAAAGGGCGTTCATCTTTTCAATGTCCTCGGTGGCCTCTTCTTCCAATACGTCCATAACGTCGTCGGACGTTATGATGCCGACGAGTCTTCCTTCCTTATCGACAACGGGAATGCTGCTTAAATCATATTTTCTTACAAGCTCGACGACGTGCTCCTGATCGTCCATGGTTTCAGCGGAGATGAAGTTTGCGTTCATCAGGCTTTCAATCGGCTGATTGTCATCCGCCAGAATCAGTCTTCTCAGCGGCACCGTGCCCAAAAGCTTTCGCTTTTCGTCGATCACATACAGGGTATAAATCGTTTCCTTATCGACGCCCGTGCGCTTTAATTCCTTCATTGCGGTCATTACGGTCGTCCCTACGTGGAAATCGCAGAATTCGATGGTCATTATTGAACCCGCGCTGTAATCCGGGTACCGCAAAAAGCGATTGATAACCTTTCTCTGCTCCTCATCAACGTTGGCCAGCACGCGCTTGACAAGCCCTGCCGGAAGCTCCTCCAGAAAATCAACCGCGTCGTCCACGAACATGTCCGAAACCAGCTCGCCGATTTCCTTGTCGCCGATTTTCTCCATCAGGTTCTGCCTCTGCTCGTCATCCATATAGGAAAAAACGTCCGAGGAGATATCCTTGGGCAGAATTCTGAACACCTTGAGCATTTTATCGCTTTCAAGGGTCGATAAGAATTCCGCAATGTCGACAACGTTCATAATTGTGAGCGCGCCGCGAAGCTCGTTGTATTTGTTTGCCTCGACAAAGCCGTTTAAGCGCTCAATAATTTTTTCAAAATCCATTGGTTTCACCGCCTTTCACATTTTCCGCCGCACAGATAAAAAGCGTTTTTCGTAAAACGCCTGTGACAGGAAAGAAACATGCGATGCGAAACGCGCCGAAGATAAATCAGTCAAGGCCGCAGGAAAGCGCGGCAAAGCATGATCGGGGCACGCCGTCGATCGACATACATCTTCCGCCGTCTTCCATTGACCTCCACCTCCGTTTATTTTCGTCCGGGCATACAAACCCAGTATATCAAGAATACGACATCTTCCCCGCTTTCGTCAAGGGAAAAATATATCATTTCCATTTAGGCGATATGAATATTATATGATATGAATCGCTGTAAATTTCTCTTGAAACAAACGCCCTTTTTCTTTATAATGAGTGAAGCCGAAAGGAGCTGAAACAAATGGATTTTCTTTCTCTTGTCAAAAAAAGCAGAAGCTTCAGAAGCTTTGATGAATCAAAGCCCGTATCCAGACAAACGCTTGAAAGCCTCGTCGAGTGCGCGCGCTTTGCGCCGACGGGCGTAAATCTTCAGGAAATGAAGTTTTTCCTTTCCAACACGCCCGAAACCAATTCCATCATACAGCCCATGACGCGCTGGGCCGGAAAGATCAAGGATCAATATACGCTTCCGCCCAAGGGACACATGCCGACTGCCTTTATCATCATCCTCGTCGATACCTCGATTATGCCCGATCCCGACAAGGCCAAAACAGACGTTGGCATCGCCGCGCAGACCATTCTTTTAGCCGCTTCGTCCATAAATCTGGGCGGCTGTATGATCGGTTCGTTCGACAAAACCGTTTCAAAGGCGCTTTCTTTGCCCGAGCATCTCTCCGCTGCGCTCGTCATTGCGCTCGGAACGCCGGATGAGCGGATCATTTTAGAGGATAAGGTCGATTCCGTCGATTATTACAGGGATGAAGCGGGCGTTCACCACGTTCCCAAGCGCACGAAAGACGAACTGATCGTCGGCTGATAAGTGACAGCATTTGTAATTTAATATAAATGTTTCTGTAATATTTTTCTCCTCAAAAGGGAACAATGATTTGCTATAATAACGAACTGTTGAGGAGATGAAAACATGACGCCAATCAGCTTATTCTATGGAATTATCATATATATGTACACCGACAAGGCCAAAGCCGTGCGCGTTCCCCACATCCATGCCGTATTCAAAGAGGAAGAAGCCATCATTTCTCTGGACGGCGATGTGCTGGACGGGCGTTTGAATTCGGCAAAGCTTCGTCTGGTGCTTGCGTGGCTCACCATTCACTACGACGATCTTCAGGCCAACTGGCGCGTAATGTCCAATGGGGACGAGGTTTTCAGAATCGAGCCCCTGCGCTAAAACAAATCGCAGCCTTCAAAGACTTTCGGGAAAACGCACCCGAAAGTCTTTTTTTGTTCCACTTTTCGTCATATTTCATATTTATGTCACATTATTTAACATTTTCGTATTGATTTTTGCAAACTTTTGTCGTATAATTGAGACATTAATTTGAAATTGGAGGGAATCCCAATGCAAGTTGCTCTGATCCTTGGTGCCATTCTCGGCATCGCCGCTGTTGTCTGCGCCTATATCTTCGTCATCCCTGAGAAGCGCGTTAGAGGCATGAACAAGTTTCTTTACGCTCTTCACAAGATCTTCACCTTCAAATTCCTCCTCATCGAAAAGATCAACCGCTTCCTTTACGTTTTCCTGACGATCCTTTCCATTACGCTTGGCTTCTTCATGCTGTTTGTTGAAAATATGTTCGGCTTCGGCATCGTCGCCATGCTTGTTTTGCCGATCGCTCTCAGAATTCTCTTCGAAGCTTCCATGCTCAAGATCATCATGACCAACAACATCATCGAGCTCAACAAAAAGGCCGGCGACAAGCCCGCTTCCCGCGCGCAGCGTCCTGCGCCCCGTCCCGCTCCCCGTCCGGCGCCCCGTCCCGCTCCCCGCTATGACGACGGCGGATACAATCCCTACGGCGAATAAATATCTTACATAAAATTCATCCCGGACAGTCGAAAGAATTGTCCGGGATGAATTTATCTTGCATAATACGAGAGCCGCTTCACACAGTAAAGCGGCTTCAAGTCATCAAAAAAGTGCCTTTTTGATGAGAGGGGCCGATCCCCTGAAATTCTTCGGAATTTCCGGGCGGGGATCGGAAAGGGGAAGCGTTTTCAGTCGCTGCGCTTTGTGAAAACGCGCGATTTTTAAGTACATGCCGCCAAAATCGATTGAAAATGGA